>NZ_JAOTPL010000004.1:0-248031 GCF_025631005.1 Haoranjiania flava | reverse complement strand
CATGCGACAATAAAGACAGCCGCAAAGCGGCGCACTAAAATTATACACATGAAATGGTTATTCCATGTGGCAACTAAAAAATAAATAAATATATACACATGAAATAGCCATAAGCAAAGTGGCATACCAACCGCGAATGAATAAAGGCTATTCCATGTGACCATTAAAAACAGCCGCAAAGCGGCACACTAAATATATATACACATGAAAATACTACTGTTAAACATCCTATGCCTGTTTGCTTTGAGCGGTTACTCACAGCTTATTGTTTCCGGGCAAATCACAGGCCAGGTAACCAACGATAAAAATCAGCCGGTGCCTTTTGCCACCATCAGGATACAACAGCCGGATTCCACGCAGAAAACAGTGGCAGAAAAAATCACAGATGAAAACGGTAAATACGAGATCGGCCTGCAGCAGCCAGGTGAATATATCTTCCATATTTCTTCTACAGGCTATGAATCCCTGTCCAGGAAAGTTACTGTTTCCCGGGAAGAAAAGCAACTGAATTTTACTTTGCAGAAAAATGCAGAAAACTTAAACGATGTAACTGTTACCAGCTCTGCATCTATGATACAACGCAAGACCGACCGAATTGTGATGCAGGTGGAAAACAACCCTCTTTCGTCCGGAAAGTCTTCTATGGAAATGATGAACCTGGCGCCGGGTGTACTGATCTACAACAACCAGATCACCCTCAACGGTAACGGCGGTGTGCGTGTAATGGTCGACGGGAAAATGCTTAATCTCAGTGGACAGGACCTGGCAAATTACTTAAACTCCTTACGTGCTGAAGATATAAAATCCATAGAGGTAATTGCGCACCCCCCGGCAGAGTACGATGCACAGGGCACCGGCGGACTGATAAACATTGTACTTAAAAAAAACAGGAACTCAGGGCTCAATGGCAGTATTTATGGCAATTACACACAAGGGCGATACGCAGGCACCAGCGATGGCATCAACATCAATTACAAGAAAAATAAATTTTCCTTATTCGGCAACGGATCTTATTACAGCCAGAAAAGATTCGAGGAGCTGGAGCAATACAGGACGCTGGCCAACAACGGTGTGTTTACGGCAAAAAATAATTTTGTCAGCACGGGAACCAACAACCGCCAGAAGGCAGGTATTACTTACGACATCAACGATAACCAGTTCATCAGCCTGGAATACAACAGGGCTTACAATAAATATACTTCGTCCGGCAATGCGCAAACATTAACCACCTTTCCCGATGCATCGCTCAATACCAAAACAGAAGGTACCTACCCCGGCACCTATGCAGCACATTACAACAATGCAGGTCTGCGCTATCAGTTGAAAACAGATACTCTCGGTTCAAAGTTTACCTTTCTGGCCGATTATACCAAAAACAAAGTGGAAAACACCAGCGATATAAGAACCTTTTTATACAATGCACAGAATACGCTGCTTACAGACACATCATTCAGGAATGCTACTCCCGGCGATGCTCAGATCTATACCGCTGACGCCAAGTATACACAGGTGTTCAAGGGGGGCCATACTTTCTCTCTTGGCTCAAAGCTTACTGCTACCCGCATTAAAAACATTGCATTTTTTGAATACCTGCAAAACGGTAAGTGGTACGAAAGCATTAAACAAAACTATCAATATAATTACGATGAGAATATTGTGGCAGGCTATGTAAGTTATGAAGGTGTGATTGCCAAAACCAATGTACAGCTTGGCCTGCGCGGTGAATATACTGACCTTACCGGAATGCTGATAGCGCAAGGCGTAGAGACTCCTAATCCCAATAAATACTTCTCATTATTTCCCAACGTTTACCTCAGCAAAGCTGTTAACAAGACAGGAGATAACACAGTCAATTTTTCTTACAACAGGAGATTTAACCGCCCGTCTTTCCATGAGTTGAACCCCTATGTAGGTTATGCGGATAATTATACCATCGGTATGGGCAACCCTTTCTTAAGGCCGGAATTTAACAACTCTTATGAGCTGGGCTTTACGCTGAAAAATAAATACATGTTCACGCTGAACTACACGCACAACCGCGACATCATCAACCGGGTGATCCGCAATGATGAAAATGATCCGAAAGTAATGATACAGCAGCCCCTGAACTCCGGCAACAGCGACAACCTGATGCTGACTGTATTTGCGCCTGTAAAAATTACCAAATGGTGGAATGCACAAAACACTGCGCAACTAAGCTACCAGAAGATAGAAGCGCCTGAATACAAAATTGAAAAGCCTATTGCCTTCCTTCAATCACAACACACATTCACGGTAAATAAAACCACCAGCTTTACTCTGTCCGGATTCTATATATCCAACTTTATTTTTGCCAATGGGCTCATAAACCCTTTCGGCATGGTAAACGCTGGCTTCAGCAAAAAATTTGCTAAAGACAAGTTTACTTTCAAAGCAAATGTGAATGATATTTTCTACACCCAAACCATTAAAGGCAACATGTCTTACAAAGACTTTATACTGGGCATCAGAAGCAGGCACCAATCCAGGACCTTCACTGTAGGCCTTACTTATAATTTCAAAGCAGGAAAGTCATTTAATGTAAAAAAACTGCAAAGCAGCAGTGAAGAAGAACAAAAAAGGCTGGATAAAAATTAAGTAGTTGTTTGTGAATTTTAATGATAAATACGGCCGGGGTTTCTACTCCGGCTTTTTTTAGCGGCATTATGTATAGCCCTTACCTGATTACCACCACTTCCCCATCCTTCCATTTAATAATTGATGACGGCTCCGAGGGTGTGTCATCGTTCTGGCGGTATTGCACCACATAGTCCACGCCGCGGATAAGCTCTTCGGAAATTTCTTTAAAAAAACGCGGGGCCGGCTCGCCGCTGATGTTGGCAGAAGTGCTGAGCAAAGGCTTTTGGAACCGTTCAATCAATGCCCGGCAAAATGGTTCATTACAGATCCTGATGGCTACGGAACCATCTGCGGCAACAACATTTCCGGCAAGGTGCATGGCCTTTTCATAAATAACCGTTGTAGGCTTTCGCGCTTTTTCCAGGTAGGCAAATACACCAGGGTCAAATGAGCCTACATAATCTTTAAGCATAGCTTCAGTAGTGAGCACCACAAAGCTTTTATTTTCAGGGCGATGTTTAAGCTGTATTATTTTTTCAGCAGCTTCGGCACTGGTTGCATCACAGCCTAAGCCCCAGATGGTATCTGTAGGATATAGTATGGTACCTCCGTTACGCAGTATTTGTAAACTATTCTTTAAATCGTTTTCCATAAAATTTTTAACACGGCTAAAAATACTACATTTGCAAAAATTTTTATAGAAATGAAGGAGCTAATTTTAGAAGCTTGGGAAAACAGGGAGTTGCTTTCAGACAATAAATATACTGATGCCGTAAACAGCGTATTGGAAGAGGTAGACAAAGGAAGGCTGCGCGTGGCAGAACCGGTGGCAGATGGATGGCAGGTAAATGAATGGGTAAAACAGGCGATTTTATTATACTTTTCAACACAGAAAATGCAGACATGGGATGTAGGCCCGTTTGAATTTTATGATAAAATGTTATTGAAAAAAGACTATGCAGCACAGGGCGTAAGAGCAGTGCCTCACGCAGTTGCCCGCTATGGTTCCTTCCTGGGAAGAAATGTAGTATTAATGCCCAGCTATGTAAACATCGGCGCGTACGTAGATGAAGGCACTATGGTTGATACCTGGGCCACCGTAGGGAGTTGCGCACAGATCGGCAAGGGTGTACATTTGAGCGGAGGCGTAGGAATCGGCGGCGTGCTGGAACCATTACAGGCTTCACCGGTGATTATTGAAGACGGCTGTTTCATAGGCAGCAGGGCCATCGTGGTGGAGGGTGTGCGCGTAGAAAAAGAAGCTGTTTTAGGAGCCAGTGTAGTACTTACAAAATCCACGAAAATTTTTGATGTAAGCGGCAGCGAGGTTGTTGAACATAAAGGTGTGATCCCTGCCAGAAGCGTAGTGATCCCGGGCAGCTATCCTAAAAAATTTCCTGCCGGTGAATACAACGTGAACTGTGCACTTATCATCGGGCAGAGAAAAGCAAGCACCGACCTGAAAACCAGCCTGAATGAAGCTTTGAGAGATTTCAATGTTTCTATATAGCCACATAAGGAATTGTAAGTTTAATCAAAACTTATACACAACCCAACAATGAACATACAAGTTTTAAAGTCAAAAATACACAGGGCCACTGTAACCGAAGCCGACCTGAATTATGTAGGCAGCATTACCATAGATGAAGACCTGCTTGATGCAGCCAATATGATTGAAGGCGAAAAAGTACTGGTGGTGAACGTAAACAACGGCGAACGCCTGGAAACCTACATTATCCGCGGCAAGCGCGGCAGCCAAACCATTTGTATGAACGGCCCTGCAGCAAGAAAAGTAGCCGCCGGAGATGTGATCATCATTATTTCTTTCGCCTCCATGGATTTTGAAGAAGCCAAAACATTCAAGCCCCGGGTGATCTTCCCCGACGCATCTAACCGGCTGCCATAGCCAATATTATCTTTTTCTTAAACATGCATTTTTAGCACGTTTTTCAGGCTTGCAGCTTGTCTGCAAATCAGATTTTATGTATAAATTGCCGGCAATACAAATTCATTTTTATGAAGGATAATTTTGTTCCGCGCGATATCAGTTGGCTGAGCTTCAATGCCCGTGTGCTACAGGAAGCCAATGATCCTTCTGTGCCCCTGCATGAGCGCATTCGATTTCTAGGCATACATTCCAACAACCAGGATGAATTCTTCAGGGTGCGTGTTGCAGCCCTCAGCAGGATTGTAGCGCTGGGCGATAAGAGAAATGCTTCAACAAAAAGAGCTACGCTGAAATTAGAGCAGGAAGCCGCACAGGAGCTTGAAGAAATACAAGCTATTGTAATGCAGCAGCAAAGCGAGTTTAACAGGATATGGAACAACATTCAGCAGGAACTCACGCTACATAAGGTATTCATTAAAACCAATGAAAACCTTACCAAACAACAGAAAGAATTTGTAGAGACTTATTTCGATGAGGTGGTAGAATCCAACGTGATACCTTTGCTGGTAGACAACCACAGGAAACTACCCTACCTGCGCGATAAAAGCCTGTACCTCGGCATCGTGATGCGCAAAAAAGAGACAGCGTACGATCAGCGCTTTGCATTGATAGAAATACCGGTATTTGCAGTAGGCAGATTTGTGCTGTTGCCGTCTGATGAAGGCGAGAGCAACATTATATTGCTGGAAGACATTATACGCTACAACCTGCGATATATTTTTGCTTATTTCGGGTATGATACTTTTGATGCACATATTTTTAAAGTGACCAAGGATGCCGAGTTTGATGAAGACAATGACATTAACACCACCCTGGTGGAGAAGATTGAAAAGGCTGTCAGGAACCGCAGAAAAGGCAAGCCCGTGCGTTTTGTTTATGATAAAAACATGAACGAAACGTTGCTGAATTTTTTGATCAGGAAACTAAGCCTTTCGCATAAAGACAACATTATACCCGGCGGCAGAATACATAATTTCCGGCACTTTATGGATTTTCCTGATGTGCTGAAAGATAAAAATGCCCGCAGCAACAAACCATTTAGTCCACCCGGGTTGGACACACTGGAGCGCATCACAGATATTATTACCCGCAAAGATGTGCTTATCAGCACGCCCTACCATTCGTTTACGCCCATCATCACCCTGTTGCGCGAAGCGGCTATGGATCCGGATGTAACAACCATCAAGGTGGCTGCATACCGGCTGGCGGAAAATTCAAAAATTGTGAATGCACTCGTCAACGCTGTAAGAAACGGGAAGGCTGTAACTGTAATGCTGGAGCTGAAAGCACGGTTTGATGAAGAGAATAACCTGGAGTGGAAAGAAAAGCTGGAGATTGAAGGTGTAAAAGTACTGATAGGTGTGCCGCATATGAAGGTACATGCTAAAATCGCCATCATCAAGAAAAAAGTAGGCAGGAAAATACTCCAATACGGCTTTGTAGGCACGGGCAACCTGAACGAAAAAACAGCAAAAATATACGGCGACCATTTTCTGCTCACGTGCAACCGCAAAGTGATGGCTGATATTAATAAAATATTTAAATACATTGAATCCTATAAAACACTTTCGATTGATTACTTAAAAAGCTGTAAGACACTGCTGGTGAGCCCTGTAAGCATGCGCAGCGGCATGATGGCGCTGATAGATAATGAAATCAAAGCTGCCAAAGCAAAGAAACCGGCAGAAATAATTCTAAAAATAAACTCGCTCAGCGATCATACACTTATCAATAAACTGTATGAGGCTGCCTCGGCCGGTGTTAAGGTTAAAATGATCGTGCGTGGCATATTCTGTGCCATCACTGAGAATAAGAAATTTAAACAAAACATATACGCCATCAGCATTGTAGACGAATACCTGGAACATGCAAGGGTGTTTGTTTTTCACAACAACGGCAACGCAAAAATTTATATAGGCTCTGCCGACTGGATGGTAAGAAACCTGGACCACCGTATAGAAGCTGCTATTGAAATAACAGATGCGGCCATTAAAAAAGAACTCATTGATATATTAAACATACAGCTCAATGATAATGTGAAGGCAAGACTGCACAATAAAAACAACCAATATGTGGTAAAAAAAGGAGATAATGCCGTACGTTCGCAATTGGAAATATACAATTATTTAAATGCCAAACTGCGTAACGATACAGCAGAAGTAAGGCCTAAAAAAATACGTACCAAATGAAGTTAGCCGCTATTGACATTGGAAGCAACGCCGCACGCCTACTGATCGTAGATGCCATTCCGGGTAAAGGAAAAAATGTACAGTTCAGCAAGCTGAATCTTGTGAGAGTGCCGTTGCGCCTGGGCTTCGATGTTTTTGACAAAGGCATTATCGGAGAAGAAAAAACACAAATGGTGATGAATACCATGATGGCGTTCAGGAACCTGCTGGATGCCTATGGAGTAAAATACCTGAAAGCCTGTGCTACCAGCGCCATGCGCGATGCAAAGAACAGTAAAGCGATCATAGAAAATGTAAAAAAGAAAACCAATATACAGATTGAGGTGATCAGCGGTGATATGGAGGCAGGGCTGGTATTTGAAAACCAGATTGCCGAAAAGCTGGAAAAGGATAAAGGTTACCTGTACATAGATGTGGGAGGCGGCAGCACCGAACTTAGTTATTACAACGCTGGCAGGCACAAAGCCAAGCAGTCATTCAACATTGGTACTATACGTTTGCTTCGAAAGGATGTAACGCCGGAGATGTGGATGGAAATGAAGGAATTTATAGAAAAAAATATAAAATCAAAAAAGCCGGTGCTGGCGATCGGTTCAGGCGGCAATATCAATAAGGTGTTCTCTATCAGCCGCAATAAAGATAACAGCCCCCTGACGCTCAACTTGCTGAAAGATTATTTTAAGGAGTTTTCAGCACTCAGCGTGGAAGAAAGAATAAATAAATACAAATTAAAAGCAGACCGTGCAGACGTAATCGTTCCGGCGCTGGAAATATATACCAATGTCATGCGCTGGGCAGATGCCAAAGAGATTTATGTACCTAAGATCGGTGTGGCAGACGGTCTTGTGCACCAGCTTTACCACGAAGTAGTTGCGCAGCGCACCGCAAGCTAAGCATCTATGTTTTGCTGTATCAGTTCCCTGCAATAAGCATTAAACTCAGCAGCAGTTTCCGGAGATACATCGCCTTCGATTTCTTTCTGAAAGATGCGGTTATTTTTAAAATCCAGGGTGATCATTTGCCCGCGGATGATCACATTGTTCATCTTTTGCCAGGGATAAAATTTATCAGGGATAGCATTGATGAGAATGCCTTCCTTATCAACGCAGATCTCTTTGTTGAACTTTACAGATTTTTCCAGCAGCCCGATAACGATGTATAAAATTGCCAGCACATATTTCAACACAGGCACAGGGAAATAAAAAAGAAAAGTAAGCCCTGCAGTAAAAAATGCCAGCCTGAAAGAAGGCTTGTATTTGTATGCCGCCACATACACCCAGCTCGACAGGATGATGGCAATAAGCGAAAAAAGAATAATACCATGTTTCCTGGTGGCAGGATTTGAAAAAAACTGTATGGCAAAGTAAGCAAAGCTGCTCACGGAAATAAAGATCAGCAACTGGCTGATCAGCCTGATGATCTTATCATCATAAGACTTCAGGGTAATAACAAAATCAAACTCTTTACTCATTTGTTACGGTATTGCTCATGGTAAGAATATTGCAGAGATGCCAGAGCATCCTGGCGCCCACGTTTGCATCAGTTGCGGTGTCGCCGGTGCCTATCTCTACCAGGTCAAAGCCAATGATCTTCCGGCCGCTTTCCAATACTTTTCTCAGGAGGTAGACAATTTGCTCTGCTTCAAAGCCTCCCTGCACGGGCGTTCCGGTGTTGGGGCAAAGCTTGGGATCAAGGCCGTCTATATCAAAACTTATATACACATGTTGCGGTAAAGTATCGATGATGTTTTCTGTAATAGTATGCCAGTTAGCGCCTTCATATATTCTCTCTTTGATATCCTCATCAAAGAAAGTAGTGATGCGGTCTTTATTTTCATGTATATACCGCCATTCCTCTTCGCAGTAATCTCTTATGCCTATTTGTGTAAGATG
This sequence comes from Haoranjiania flava, assembly GCF_025631005.1. NCBI lineage: Bacteria > Pseudomonadati > Bacteroidota > Chitinophagia > Chitinophagales > Chitinophagaceae > Haoranjiania > Haoranjiania flava. The sequence goes on along the minus strand of NZ_JAOTPL010000004.1, from coordinate 239,404 downwards.
TGATACCGACTCAATTTCATTCAGCACATTATACATGATGGATGCATGTGAATATACAAAATCCTCATACGACTTGCGCAGGTCGCAGTGTGCATCTATCTGCAGCACACCGAAATCGGTATACTTTTCAGACAGCGCTTTTATGTAGCCGAAAGGAGTGCTGTGATCACCACCCAGCAAACCAACCAGCTTTCCTTTAGCAATCAGGTGGCGGCTGTGTTCATACACCCAGTCATTCACCAGTGTACTTCCCTCATTAATGTCTTTCAGCCCGCGGCACATAAATCTGTTTGATTCAAGCTCATCGCCGGTAGCAATAAAATCTACGTACAACTCTGCCTCTTTCCTCAGGTAGTCGCTCTTCATCAGTATCTTCTTGTCCACATCCCGCATAAAGAAGCCCTGGCGCCAGGTATCTTTATAATATTTGTTAAACAGGTCTACCTGGAAGCCTGCCTTGAACACATTGTCAAAGCACCTGCCGGTGCCGGCTCCGTAGCTTACGGTCACTTCCCATGGAACGGGTAAGATTATGAGCCTTGCATCTTCTTCGGTAAAGGGCAATCCAAAAATATTATTATCGGGATTGGCTGCGTCATTAGGGTTAAAATTGCTTAAGTCTGCCATTATATCTTTAATTGATCATGCAAAAGTAGTAAGGATTTCAGATAGAAAAAATAAAGCTTGTTAATTTACCTGCCTGCCCTTCCACTGGTAAGTGCCAAACTTGCCAAGCCAGCCGGAAATAAGGGTATAGGCAATGTGGAATGGCTGCATCAGCGGGAAGTATTTGAGTATGGCTTCCTGCCCGAAAAAGCGGCACACGTAGCGCATAAAATTCATTTCAAAAGCAATCTTTACTGCCATAAAAACCAGCAACCATACGAAGTACAGCGGATTGAAGCATCCTGCTATCAATAAAAAAAGAAAACCCAGGTTAAAAAAATATACCACGAAAAGTACGGCTATCACTTTTTTATCATCGTAACTGTCGGCCTTGCTCGCCCACCGAATACGCTGGTTGATGAATGTTTTCACCGTAGGCATGGGCAGCGTAGAGACAATGGAATCCTGTGAAAAAATATACCGCGTCCTGTCCGGATATTGCTTCTGTATCTTCCGCATCAGGAACATGTCGTCGCCGCTCGCCAGGTGCTCAAAGCCTTTAAATCCGTCTACTTCAAGGAACACAGACTTTTTATAGCACAGGTTGGCGCCATTGCACATGCTGTGAAAACCTGCTGAAACCGAAGCTGCCGTAATGCCCTGTAAACTCAGGAAATCCAGGCACTGGAAAATAGAAAGGAAACTACCGGAATTAATAAAACGTACGGGTGCAGCAACAAATACGGCGTTGGTCTCCCGTATAAAGGCATTAAAATTTTTCAGCCAGTTTCCGGGAACCATACAATCTGCATCTGTGGTAATGATCCAATCACCTTTTGACAGCGCGATAGCTTTCTGTATGGCTAATTTTTTATAGGAATTTATTTTTTCTTCAGGAGAAACCAGGTCTTTCATGGCTATCAGCCTAATGCAATCATGCTGTTGTTGAAGCCCGGTAATGATCTTAGCGGTATTGTCTGTTGAGTGATCGTCGATCACGATAATCTCCAGCAAATTCTTATCGTAGTGATTGTTTAAAATAGACAATAAACAGTTGGCAATATTAGCTTCCTCATCACGCGCAGGTATGATCACAGAAAAAAAGCAGCTATCCTCAGAAGCAATGCCGGTAAAGAGTTTCAGTCTCCTGAACCATTTTGTATACAATACAATGATGCCACAGTAAACAATTAAAAGCAAGGCCGGTATCAGTAAAACAAAAAACATATCAGGACATGTAAAATAATTTGGTAATCTCTTTTAAATGCGGCTCGCGCAGCAATATATGGCCGGCATTAATGGTAAACGTGGTAATCTGTTCAGGCGCTACTTTCTTCAGGTGCTTTACCGTTGCCGGAGCAATAACTTTATCGTGTTCACCAAAGAGTACCAGGGCTTTTACATGGTATTTTTGCAGATTCTCGCCAAACTTTTTCAGATCAGGGTGCATTTTTCTGAAAGTGATCCATCGCTTTACCAGTAGTTTCCTTTCTTCTTTATAAGTAATGATCTCTTTGGCCATTACGTACATACTGGCACTGATGGCTTTGATGTTGTAGAAGAATTTAATAAGCTTCTCCGCCCATTTGGAACTGCGGTTGAGCATGCGCAAAAGAAAATTTCCGAAGTGCGTTTCAACGATCAGCCAGTACCAAAAGATTTTATGCATACCGTCAGGCGCCAGTAGCACAAGCTTTTTGATGTGCTGCGGCCGTTGCTGAAAATAGTTTATAGCTATCCTTCCTCCCAGGCTGAAGCCCGCAAGCCAAATATCTTCCGCGAGGTTTTCTTCTTTGGTGATCAACCCCATTACTGCTTCAAGGTCGCTCACAAAAAACATCCGGTGCTCTCTCCAGCGCGTGCCATAATGAAACGGCAGCTCTAAAGAGATCAATGTAAAATCATTGCCTATATAAGGTTCTAACAGCCCGAACTGCTCTCCTCTTGAGCCATAGCCGGGGAAACAAAAAACCGTCTGCTTACCTGTGCCGTAAACAAAATACGAAAAAGTACTATCCAGGTATTGAATATATTTTTGCATTGGAACGCAGCAAAAATACAGGAATGATTTTATTTGCTGATTAAATTTTATATTCGTCAGCACAAATTAAAACAGATCAATGAAGGGCAAAGTATACCTGATACCCTGTGTATTGCACGAAGATGAAAATGCGCTGAATGCAATCCCTACTTACGTTACAGATGCTGTAAAGCAATGCAGCAGTTTCTTCGTGGAGAATGAAAAAACAGCACGCAGGTTCATTAAAAAAATTTACAAAAATTTTGTGGTAGATGACCATTTCTGGATGGCCATACAAAAAGTAGAGAAAGAAACCGTTAACGAATTTGTACGCAGGCTCAGCAATGGAGAAACTATCGGCATACTGAGCGAAGCGGGCTGCCCCGGCGTGGCCGACCCCGGGCAGATACTGGTAGCAAAAGCACAGGAAATAGGCGCGCAGGTTATGCCGCTCGTAGGCCCCAACTCTATGTTGCTTGCCTTAATGGCCAGCGGCATGAACGGCCAGCAGTTTGAATTTACGGGATACCTGCCCATTGAGTCCAATGCAAGGAAAAAAGCCATCAGGGAGATGGAAGAACGCTCGGGGAATAAAAATGCTACTATCATTTTTATAGAAACGCCTTACCGCAACAATGCACTTGTGAATGATATTGTGCAAACCTGCAAAGCATCTGTAAAACTCTGTATTGCTGTAGATATCACAGCTCCTACCGAAAGCATACGCACAAAAACTACCGGTGAATGGAAAAAAAACTTACCGGATATACATAAACGGCCCGCAATATTCCTGCTCTACGCCGGCGCTCACTGATCTAAAACACGATAACCCTGTTTGGGTATATCAAACACGGAAGCAGCCACCGGCAATAAGCTTACAGAGCTGGCAATGTAAGATATCTTAAGGTTATTCTCGCGCGTAGTCTGGTACTCCAGCACCAGCCCCGGCACCTGCTGAAACAGGTATGGATACTCGCTTACAGTAGGCTTTATGTCTTTGGTGTAGTATACCGTGATGCGGTCTCCCGCAGCTTTGGTGATTATTCCTTTGTGGCAGGTGTAGCCCAGTATCTTTTTGATTTCATTCAATGGTTTAAATTCCGCATGCATTAGCCTGGCATTCTGAGCAAGCCAGCTGTCTTTGCTAAGATAGGTAATGAATTTATCAGCGCCGGTCTCTTTTAAAATTACCGAAGTGCTGTCATTGGCATTGAAAAAAACTGATTGTTTAAAATTCCCGAAAACCGTCTCTGTAAGCGTTTTATTACCGCGTACATAAAAAGTTTTAGAAGAAGTTTTAAATATATTTGCAGCATCATTGCCCTCTGCCAGTACGCGGTAAACAACCTTGCAATCGCCTACGGTTACCTGTGCAGAAATAATAGCAGGGAGCATGAATAGCAGCAGCGCTAAATTTTGGTTCAATAATATATTCTTTATTTGCAAACATCTCATGATGCACAATTTAAGTTCGCGTGCATGATCTTCCGGAGATCATCTTATCCGCTGAAATCAATGCAATATCGTGAAATAATCATTCCTTTGCCTATGATTGAATCAACCGGTAACCGGATATAAAATTACGTATTAATTTTTAAATCAATTTTTAAAGAATGAAACGAATAACTTTTTTATTGCTGCTTCAACTGCTTTTTTCCATAATTTCAGGCTTCCTGATTGCACAAATGTCTTTTATAGGCAAGATCGGCATCAAGTTTTTTTACCAGGAATACGGCGTATTCCGTTCCTGGTGGAAGACAGCATTGTTGCTCTTCGGCATTCAGCTGATACTGATACTTCTGCAACATTTCCTTAAAAAGAACTGGCTGTCATGGGCTTTGATGGCGGTGGCTATTCTTGGGCTGGTATTTACATTCAACGATTTCAACAATACTTTTTCCTACCGGCTTTTAAAGGAAAAGTTTCATGTAGGCTTCTACCTGTTTTGGTTAAGCTGGATCTTGCATACCGTTTATTTTCTCCTGTACAATAAAAATGCACGCATCCTAAATAAGTAGTAATTTTAGGGCTGATTCTAAATATAACGATGGCGGATAACCAATTTTTCAGGGCGCTTGCCCGGCAATTCAGTGGCGAACTTTTTTACGACGAAAGCAGCCTGCACCACGCACAGCGCATGATTTACTCTACGGATGCATCGGTATACCAGGAGAAACCTTTAGCAGTTGCATTGCCTCGAAATGCTGATGACATAAGGCTTTTAATAGATTTTGCTATTGCCAACCGTACCACCCTGATACCGAGGGCCGCAGGCACTTCTCTCGCCGGGCAGGTTGTAGGCAACGGCATTGTTGTGGATATTTCCAAATATTTTAACCGAATCATAGAGCTGAATGTGGAAGAGAAATGGGTGCGCGTACAGCCCGGCATCATCCGCGACGACCTGAATGTATACCTGCGGCAGTACGGGCTGATGTATGCGCCTGAAACATCTACCGCAAACAGGGCCATGATCGGCGGCATGATCGGGAATAACTCCTGTGGCCTGCATTCCATAGTGTGGGGAGATGCCCGTACACACCTGATTGAAGCAGAAGTGTTGCTAAGCGATAATTCACAGGCAACATTTAAATATTTTACCAAAGAAGAAATTGATACTAAAGCAAAACAGGATTCGCTGGAAGGGCGTATCTATGCGGGTCTTGCAGGCATGCTGGAAAATGCAGGCAAAGTACAGGATATACAAAACGGCTATCCTAAAAAGTCGCTGACACGAAGAAATACAGGCTACGCTTTAGACCTTTTGCTGGAAGAAAAAGAAAAACATAATGGCGGCTTTAACCTGTGCACCATACTTGCAGGCTCAGAAGGTACCATTGGCTTGATTACTGAAGCAAAGCTTAACCTACTGCCCCTTCCTCCCGGGAAGGAAGCCGTAGTGTGCATACATTGCAGTACGCTTGCAGAGTCTTTACATGCCAACCTTGTTGCGCTGAAGCATAAGCCTATGGCATCAGAACTGGTGGATAAGTACATCATGGACTTCACCAAAGGCCATCTCACTTACCAGCTCAACCGCTTCTTTCTGAAAGGCGATCCTGCAGCATTGCTGATAGTGGAATTCCTGGAAGAGGACGAAAGCACACTGGATGAAAAAGCTGAAAAGCTGATCGCTGAACTCACGCAGCATCGACTTGGCTATGCCTACCCCGTGATCAAAGGAGAAAAAACAAAACTGGTGTGGGATATCAGAAAAGCAGGCCTGGGCCTGATACGCAACATGCCCGGAGATGCACAGCCGGTGAACCTTATAGAAGATTGCGCTGTTGCTCCCGAAGATCTTCCCGCTTACATCGAAGACCTGCAGGAAGTATTGAAAAAATATAAACTTACTGCCTCATACTATGCGCATGCCGGCGCAGGAGAACTCCACGTAGAGCCCATGATTAACCTTAAAACGCAGGAAGGCAAAGAAACTTTCCGTAATGTTTTACGCGATACAGTTGAACTGGTTAAGAAACACAACGGTTCTCTAAGCGGTGAGCACGGCGACGGAAGATTACGTGGTGAATTTATACCCAACGCGCTGGGCGCCAATGTTTATGCGCTTTTGAAAGAGGTGAAGCAGTTGTTTGACGCCCAAAATATTTTTAACGCCAACAAGATCGTTGATACACCGCCCATGAATGAGTTCCTGCGGTATGAGGCGGGAAAGAAAACAACAGCTGTTAAAACTGTATTCGATTTTTCCCGCCAGGAAGGCATCTTAAAGCTGGCAGAGAAATGTTCCGGTTCCGGCGACTGCCGCAAAACCCATCTTACAGGCGGCACCATGTGCCCTTCTTACATGGCTACGCGCAGGGAGAAAGATACTACACGCGCAAGGGCAAATATACTGCGCCAATTTCTCACCAACCATGCGGGTGATAACCCATTTAACCATCAGGAAATAAAAGAGGTAATGGATCTGTGCCTGAGTTGCAAGGCCTGCAAATCAGAATGCCCGTCAAGTGTAGATGTGGCCAAGCTCAAAGCCGAATTCCTGCAACATTACTACGAAGCTAATGGTGTGCCTTTCCGCACCTGGCTGATCGGTAATTTTACCAAAACACAACAGCTGGCTATATGGGTACCTGCATTATACAACCTTGTGGTATCCAATAAAACCCTGAGCGGGCTGGTGAAAAAAACCATTGGCTTTGCTGCCGGCAGGTCGCTGCCAACAGTAGGCAAAACTTCTTTGAGAAAATGGTACAACCGGCATAACAGCCCAGGTATGCCATCCACAAAAAAAGTGGTTTTGTTCTGCGATGAGTTTACCAACTACAACGATGTGGAGATAGGCATTACAACCCTAAAGCTCCTGCAGGCTTTGGGCTATGAAGTGCTGATGCCAAAGCACCTGGAGAGCGGCAGGACTTATCTTTCCAAAGGGCTGGTAAAAAAAGCCAAAAAGATCATCAATGAAAATATAGAAACGCTCAGCAAATACGTAACGCACGATATTCCTATGATTGGCATAGAGCCATCGGGCATCCTCACTTTCAGGGATGAAGCTTTGGACCTTTGCACAGAAGAGAACCGAAGCAAGGCGCAACACCTCTCTGTTAACAGCTTTTGCATAGAAGAGTTTTTGATCAATGAATTTGATAAAGGCCATATTACCACAGAAATGTTTACCAGTGACACAAAACTGGTAAAACTCCATGGCCATTGCTACCAGAAATCTTTTAAGATCGTTCCGGCAATTCACCGCCTGCTGGGCATTCCGCGGAATTATACAGTGCAGACAATACCATCCGGTTGCTGCGGTATGGCAGGATCTTTCGGCTACGAGCAAGAGCATTTTGATGTATCGATGCAGGTGGGCGAACTGGTATTGTTTCCCGCCGTGAGGAATGCCGCGGAAGATACGATCCTTGCAGCTTCCGGCACCAGTTGCCGACACCAGATCAAAGACGGAACGCAGAGAAAAGCATTGCACCCGGTGGAGATATTGTACCAGGCGTTAGAAAAAAGATAGTTATCATGATGAAATTTTTCCAGTGATGCAATAATGCAATTGTGCCGGCTGTTTACGGTATAAAACTTTTCGTATATTGTTGTAACTTTTCAAGTACCAGGATAACGCGTTGCAACTAAAAATAAAAGCGAAGCCTGGAGATACTATCTCCAACGCTAATTTTATGGTTTCATGTAAAATAGGAAAACATTATCACAGATCCGTCCTACCCGCGCAGGTAACGGGTAAGAAATCGCTGAATGAAAAATTAAAAATCCGGATAAAATTCTGCACCGGCAAAATTTATCCTGAAAATCCGTACCTTTGCACCAGTTCATTTATTTCGCGGCATTAGAAGCCGGACTTTTATTCCAGATCTAACCATCCCACAATAAGCGCCATTCAACGGCAGGTTCCAATTTTTATTGATGAAGTTGTACTTCATTTCCGCACTCATTTTTAAATACAAACTAATTGTTATTTACAGACTTAAAACTTATTAAGCCCATCCTTGATGCACTTAATAAACAGGGTTATACAAATCCTACACCTATCCAGCAACAGGCCATCCCACATATTTTGAACGGAAAGGATGTGCTGGGCTGCGCACAAACCGGTACCGGTAAAACTGCTGCGTTTGCCATACCTATGCTGCAGCGATTGGACAATTCCGCACAAACTTCGCCACGCATTAAACACATTCGTGCGCTCATTCTTACGCCTACACGTGAGCTGGCCATACAGATCCAGGAGAGTTTTGAAGCATATGGCGCAAACCTCGGTCTCCGCAACCTCGTGATCTTTGGCGGCGTAAACCAGGGACAGCAGGTACAGGGATTAAAAAAAGGAGTGGACATATTAGTGGCCACACCCGGCCGTTTGCTCGACCTGATGAACCAGGGATTCATTAGTTTACGCGATATAGAAATTTTTGTGCTTGACGAGGCCGATCGCATGCTTGACATGGGCTTTGTGCACGACGTAAAAAAAGTGATCGCTAAACTACCCGTGAAAAGACAAACGCTTTTCTTTTCGGCAACCATGCCAAAGCAAATACAATCACTGGCGGATAATATTTTGACTGCTCCTGTGAAAGTAGAAGTAACTCCTGTGTCATCCACAGCGGAAACCATTGACCAGTCTTTATTTTACGTGGAGCGGAAAAATAAACCGGATCTGCTGATGCACATTCTGTCTGATGCAGGAATAGAAACCGCCTTGGTTTTTACCCGTACCAAACACGGAGCCGACAAGGTTGTGAAAGGGTTGCTGCGCAATAGCATCAGCGCGGAAGCTATCCATGGAAACAAATCGCAGGCAGCGCGTCAGCGCGCACTGAGCAATTTTAAATCACGCCAGACAAGGGTACTCGTAGCAACCGATATTGCTGCCCGTGGCATTGATGTGGATGACCTGACGCATGTGATCAATTACGACCTGCCCGATGTACCCGAAACTTATGTACATCGCATAGGGCGTACAGGCCGTGCAGGTGCAAGCGGTATATCATTTTCTTTTTGTGAATCAGAGGAATTAGCTGCATTGAAAGATATCCATAAACTGATCGGTAAAAAAATACCTCTGGTAGAAGCACATCCTTTTCATACCGTGTTAGAGTTTTCTTCAAAAAATGCATTATCAAAACCACCCGTGGGCAACAGGCCTTTTACTGCGGAAAGAAGGAATAACAATACCCACGGCCGGCATAAGAAAAAAGTTTTCCGGCAGCAGGCATAACAGATCTTTCAAGCGGCAGCATACCGGCAATTTCGCAGGATGATCTTTTGTTTGTTGCATGATAACAGTATGTAATAAAAAACAAACAGACAAGTCTGTCTATGTCTTTATTTATTTACTCAGCATCTGTTTTCAAATTCAGTGATCTATGAATTATTTTATAATTTTAGCTTCCCAACAAACAATTACAAACAATGATTCGATTGATTGCAAAAGAAGATATACAACGAGTGAATGAATTGTATTTTGCATTATTCAAATTAACTGCTCAAACAGAACCGTATTATCATAAGCCAACCTATCAAAATGAAGATTTTTTAAAAAGCATAATTGACCAACAAAACGGTTTTGTAGGCTATGTGTATGAAAAAAACGATTTAGTTGCCGGGTTTGTAATTGCACAATTACAAACATCCCCGCCCTATGAATGTTTTAAACAATTAAATTCTGTTTATTTAATGGATATTGTTGTCGATGAACATTATAGAGGGCAAGGGATCGGTGCTAAACTGATTGACAAAATAAAAGATTGGAGTTTCCGAAATGACGTGGACTATCTCGAATTATCAGTATTAGCTAAAAATAAAAAAGCCTATCAACTGTATTTAAGAGAGGGATTTGTTCCCTATAATATGTCTATGAGAAGTAAACTGAAATAAATTCTTTTTTTCACTGGCGGCAATTATTTTGCTGCTCTTTATTCAGGTATTTCTTCTCATATTCATTGATAAGAATTAAAACGTTTAGCAACATTTTTTCATTTCTGCCGTCTGTTTTTTAATTTATAAAGCTATGCAGATGCTTTTTCTCCGAAAAATTGGCGTTCAATAACCTTACAATCTATTTTTAATTGGTTGCTAATCGCCCCGAAATTTACCGAAAAAATTATTCAATCCTCCATAGTATTTCACGGCATTCATATCCATCTTACGGTCTTTACCGTCTTCTGAATGATGTAAGTTGTGAATCGCCAATCCGAGAATTTGATTAGTTCGGTTGCTACATTGATGTCATTAACCTGTCGTATAAATATGTAAAATGCTTTAGGTAAATTAACTTGTAGAAATATGGTAAAATTGAATACCTACAAAAGAACCCCATTTAACGGTTGAATCAAATGGGGTTTAATGGTATTGAATATTATACCTGCGGGATGACAATTAAAGATAGGTTTCATTGTAAAATTTATCCATTCGCTTCATTTTGAAATTCCTGATTTGGGGTTAGCTTTAATGCTATAAGTGCCTAAATTTGGGGCATTTAGCCACTTTTAGCTAAAATTCATTTAGCTTTTTTTTCGTTCGGTTTTGATTATTGTTTATATTCCTCGTCAGTTACTTCATTCAACCAAACTGTTTCGCCCTGCTCTTCGTGATTTGCAGTCACGAAGCCGTATCGGGAGATTTCAAATCTCCGGATAGCAAATTCTACATTGCAAATGTAGAATAGCATTGATGTTTCTGAATGGTAAATGTATATTTTTTCGGTTCGTATAATATTGTATTGTTTAGTATATTTGGAATAGTTAATTTGAATACTTGAGCAAAAAATTTATTGTTCTGATGATTTACTAAAGTAGAATAAAAGAGCTATTCGAAATTGCAAATGTCGAATTGCAGGAGATGCAGTTTCTTTCAATGGATTTAATATCAATAGAGGAGCAACGGTACAAAGATTTAAAGATTTCTCGAAAAGAATTAAAGATGTTTTATGGCTCAACAAAAGGTAATTATAATACCTGCAAAATGGATTGTTATTATATTAACAACTTTTTTTACGCTTTGCATAATTGCTTTTTTTATAGAAAATAAAAGAGTTGAAAACTATAGGCCAGTTGAAAAAAAAGATAGTATAAATTTACTTATTACAAATAAGCAAAGCAGAGGAGGTATTTTTATTAATGATAGTTTAGTGATTGCTAGTAGCATTCCTTTTATTTATGTTCCTAAAGAATTTCAAGATTGGGATGCCATGCGTCCTATCATTTCATTTTCAAATAAAGCGTATGAATATAAAATTTCTGATGTACAAATTCCTTATCAATTGTTGAAAAAGAAAAACAACGATACAGTATTTGTGATAAGAAAGAAAGATACTTTGTTATTGTTGTTATCAGCTATGTATGTTGAATAAAACGCATATTCCACAGGGCATGTCGAAGCATAGAAAAAACAGATTTACAATTTCTTTTATAATGATATTTGGCGAGGATCTTCAAGCATTAACACCTAAGGCAAAACTTGAGTATCAAGTTGTACTTCAAAAATCTATGAGTTTATAAGATGCAAGGGTAATAGAACAAAAATTGATTAACTTCTATGATCTTAAAAAAAGTGGAGACAATTATTCAATAAAATTAATTCGGTCGCACCAAAATTTTGCCGGGCGCTGAAATTCGCACTACCTATACGACTTATCCAATTATAAGATACTAAACTAATGAAAAAAAGAAAAAGAGTTTACATAAAAAAAGGAGACATTTTTAAAGTACAAATAACAGAAAAGAAATTTAAGTGCTTCCAATATATTGCAGATGATTATACGCAACTAAACAGTCAGGTCATAAAGTCTTTAAAAATGAATTTACAGTTAATGCTTTTTCAACCAAAGATATTCTCAGTTATGAAGTAGATCTTTATGCACATACTGTTATAAAGGTAGGGATATGGGAAAATATTATAGAAAAAATGGGTTCCTGCCCACAGGTCGGAAATACAGAAAATATTTTTTTCAGAAGTACATTAGACTATGACATAAGGCGTGGAGACCCCGTAATAGAATATACTGCTAATTGGCGCATTTGGAAAATTAATGAGCCTATGGTAAATGTAATCGGCTTAAACAAGGAGATGGCTCAATACGATATTGGATTAGTTTTTTATATTGGTAATATCATTGATAGAATGAAAACCGGAGAATATACAATGAAATATCCCCAACCCATAATTGTGGATAAACCAGTAATAGTGCGGCTATCTCCGTAACATTTTACGCTGTTTGGACTTGGGCTTCTCCGCTATAGAGGGGATGGTTGCTGGTCTAAATGATGTGCTACAGGATAAGCTAGGTGGAAATAAAACAACACTTAATAAAAAGAGTTAGCGAAAATAGCTGAAAAGTTAGAGGTTTCAATAGAAGCTATAGCAGCTTATGACAAAGCTTAAGCAGCTGCTCGCAAGATCCAGGTACCTGCTCTATAAATCCCAGGACAAGTGGACCCAAGACCAGAAGGATAGAGGCAGGATATTATTGGGCTCTACGCAGACCTAGAAAAAGCCTATGAGTTAAGCCAGAGATTATCGTGGATCTATAACAGCATCAAGGACAAGGGGGTCGCCTATGCCAGATTGGGGCTGTGGCATCAGCATGTTGAGGCTTCGGGATTCAAATCATTCAATACGGTCCAGGACGATAAAGAACCATTATAGAAACATACTGAACTACTTTGATAACAAGAGCACCAATGCTTCAGCAGAATCGTTCAATGCTAAGATAAAAGCGTTCAGAAGTCAGTTTAGGGGTGTCGGAAATATTAATTTCTTCCTCTTTAGATTGACTAAATTATTTGCTTAGTCCACAGGTTTTGAAACTGATCCATAACCATCTGAAAATGAAAGAAAAAGGATTGCTGATTTGCCAAAAAAAAAGAGGGGCTTCTTGATGAAGCCCCTCTCAGCGGAGAGAGAGGGATTCGAACCCCCGGACCTGTGACAGTCAACGGTTTTCAAGACCGCCGCATTCGACCGCTCTGCCATCTCTCCGGGTGCAAAATAACAGTAACTTTATTATTTCTCCAAAAAAATCTGGCCAACTTGCCGTATTTTTGCCAAAAAACAATTGAAGCATCTTAAAGCAGTCAACAAATATTTATGGAAGTACAGGCTAAGGTTTTTTGCCGGCATCCTGTTCATATGCGCTTCCAATTATTTCGCGGTGCTTGCCCCGGAAATTACGGGCTACGTTATAAACAAAGTGCAGGAAATGCTGCCAAATGGCAAGCCTGCTTCTGTAAATCCTTCCCAATTTGCGCTTATCAATAATTTCTTTGCCTGGGTAGACCAATTCGACTACGGTAAAATCGTGGTGATATCCAGCCTGGTGATCTTGCTACTGGCAGTTATCCGCGGGGTGATGATGTTCTTTATGCGCCAGACCATGATCGTAATGAGCAGGCATATTGAATACGACCAGAAGAATGAGGTCTACGATCACTACCAGAAGCTCGATGCGGGTTTTTATAAGATGCACAGCACCGGAGATCTCATGAATCGTATGGCTGAAGACGTCAGCAGGGTAAGATTTTACACCGGCCCGGCCATTATGCACCTGGTAAACCTCGTTTCTATCATTGCTTTTTGCCTCTTCAATATGTTTGGGAAAGACGTTAAGCTCTCGTTGCTGACCCTCGCTCCCCTACCGGTACTGGCTGTCACCATTTATTTCGTCAACTCCATCATTCACAAAAAAAGCGAAGTTGTACAAGCTAAGCTTTCCGACATTACCACCACGGCACAGGAATCTTACTCCGGCATCAGGGTGATCAAATCTTTCGTGCAGGAGAAATCGATGATCAACTTTTTCCGCATCAACAACGATGCCTACCGTACCAACGCTATAAGCCTGGCCAAGATAGAGTCTGTCTTCTTCCCTACTACCGCTATGATCGTGGGCTTAAGCACGTTGCTGACCATTTTCATCGGCAGTATGATGATACTGAACAATTCATCCAGCATTGGTGTTGTGGTTGAGTTTGTGATGTACATCAACATGCTGATATTTCCTTTTACTGCCATCGGTTGGGTGGCCAATATGATACAGCGTGCGTCTGCATCCCAGAAAAGGCTCAATGAGTTCCTGGAAACACAGCCTGAGATTGAAGATAAGCCGGGAACAATCAATGCGGATATTAATGCGGATATCAGGTTCGACAAAGTTTCATTCACCTATAAAAATACCGGCATCAAAGCGCTTGATCATTTATCGCTTGATATCAGGAAAGGAGAAAAAGTATTGGTGCTGGGTAAAACCGGCAGCGGCAAAACTACCCTTGCACAATTGCTGTTGCATTTTTATGAACCTGACGAAGGTAAAATATTGATTGATAATACCAACATCAACAACATCAGGCTTTCGCACCTGCGCGATCATATCAGCTATGTGCCACAGGATGTGTTTCTTTTCAGCGATACCGTTTACAACAATATTGCTTTCGGGCTGAAAGAAAGCCCGACTGTACAACAGGTGGAAAATGCAGCTAAGCTTGCCGGTATCCACAACGAGATCTTATCGCTTGATAATGGTTACCAGACACGTGTAGGCGAAAGAGGCGTTACGCTTAGCGGAGGACAGAAGCAACGTATATCCATTGCAAGGGCGCTGATCAAAAAACCCGAGCTGATGATATTTGACGATTGCCTCAGCGCCGTAGATGCAAAGACAGAAAACATTATCATCAACAACCTCAACACAGTGCTGGGCGATAAAACAGCCATCATCATCACACACAGGATATTTACCGTGTTTGATTTTTCAAAGATCATTGTACTGGATGAAGGCCGCATTATAGAGCAGGGCAGCCATGCAGCGCTTATCAAAAACAACGGTTACTATGCAGAACTCTACAACAAACAGGTGATGCAGGCATAAGCTCTTTGCATAACTTATATCACAAACAACGCACTTGTTTCAGTAATCAGAAAAATATATTTAATTTCGTCGGCATGTACCGATGCCGGCTGCTGCTGATCATTTTTTTTATGGTAGGATGTAAGGAAGAAAAACATCCTGTTGAAGCAGCATTTTATTACTGGAAAACAAACTTTACTTTAACCGCGCCGGAAAAACAAATCCTGGAAGAGTTAGATGTAAACAAGCTATATGTACGCTACTTTGATATAGCCATGAAAAATAATACGCCCGTTCCTGTAATGCCTGTATTTTTTGAGAGCAAACCGCCTGTAAAGGAAATTGTACCCGTTGTGTATATAAAAAATGAGGTGATGCTCAATGAACGTGCAGACTTACCTCAATTGGCAGCACATGTGGTTGATTACATCGGGCAGATAAACCGGGAGAACAATATCACTACCCGCGAAATTCAGCTGGACTGCGACTGGACGCTTAACAGCAAAGACCGTTTTCTTGCTTTTGTAAACCTGTTGGCAGAAAAAACGAAGGATACCTTGTCTGCCACCATCCGATTGCACCAGGCAAAATATCACAACAGGACCGGTATTCCTAAGGTGCACAAGGGCGTACTGATGTATTACAACATGGGTACTATAGCCGCAGACTCCTTAAATTCTATTTACGACCGCAACATTGCCAAAAGATATTTACCTTCATTGAAAAACTATCCGTTGCAGTTAAACGTAGCAGTACCGCTATATGCCTGGATGATACACAGCCGCCAAAACAAGATTTTACGCCTTGTGAGCAGGATACGTCTAAAAGATATGGAAGCGCAAAAGGCTTTTAAAAAAATAGATGACAGCCGCTTTATTGTGCTGCAATCAGGTAATTACTTTGGTCATTATTTTAAAAAAGACGATGAAGTAAAAATAGAAAGCATCAGCGAAAAAGATTTGAAGGAAATGGTGGCAGATCTGCGTAAAAGCCTGAAACAACCGCCTGGTGAAATTATTTTTTACGATTTAGATTCTACAAATATCAATGCTTATGAAAAAACTATCTTTAAAAAACTCGTTAACAGCTTTTAGCATTGCTGCCATACTTGGCGGCGGGGCTTATGCATTCGCCTGTGCAGACGGCGGCTGGGATTTCTCTTACCTGTCATCATTCACGCCGGAAGCCTTTGCCGACAAGTCTTACGAGCCCATGTTCTACGCGCCTTCAGACAGGTTTTACAATAATGCATACATGGAAAACAGCACCATGTACAATGAGGATATAGTGGCCGATTGGCAAGACTACCTGGGCAATGCTATGAAGCCGGATGCACTGAAATATTATTTGCTCAACGACAGCATTACAAAAGACCTGGGCCGTATTGAAAAAGCAGCTGACAATAATGAACATACAGAAACACCTTATAACATTAACCTGGGCAACAGCAAAGTAAAAAACTTCATAAAGTTCCTGAAGGTAGCGAAAAGTATAGAAAAATATACAGCACAAACTTATGACTACTGGGATTATCAAAACCGCGTAACGCTAAAGGCTGATGCATCCGTTGCAGGAAAAATCGAGCAAATTTATAACAAGACCGGCAAATCGGACCCGTTTATCGCCAACCGTATGTGGTTCCAGGCAATGAAAGCAAAGTTCTATTCGGTAGATCAGAAATCGCTGATCGGGTATTTTAATAAAACAGAAAAAGAACAGCCCAGGAATACACTTTATTACAGGGCCCTGGCTTATGTGGGCGGCGTTTATTACAACCAGAAGAATTTTGAGAAGTCAAATGCCGTGTTTGCTGAGGTATTCAATGCAGCGCCTTCTCTGCGCCAGATGGCGGTGTACAATTTCAAGCCAATGTCTAAAGATAAATTGCAGGGCGTATTGCATCAGGCTTCGGACAAAAATGTACAAGCTGCTGCCTGGGCTATGAACGGCTATTATGGCGATGAGGCTCTTGCCATGAAGGAAATATACAAGCTAAGCCCGGCCAGCCCGCACCTGAATTTCCTGCTTACTCGCTGGGTAAACTCACAGGAAGAAAACATTAATGTATTCATCGAAAACGGTTTTAAAGCCACCGGGGATTATTTTAAACATATAAAAGGAAAGATAGACCAGCCAACATTGAAGTGGATAAACGAAGTGGCGGCTAAGCCTGAGCTGCTGGATAATCCTGCATTGTGGACATTAGCTTCCGGATACCTGAATATTTTCCAGGGAAATTATGGGCTCGCCGAAAAAGCATTTGCCCTGGCAAAAACACAAAACAAAGGAAATGAACTGGTGGATAAACAAATAAAATTGTTTAACCTGGTAAATAAAATTTCGCAAGTGAAAAAGATTGATGCTGCCGTGGAAAAAGATTTATTGCCCCACCTGGTCTGGCTATATAAAGAAACGGCAGCAAACACCGATCATAGCAATGCTTTCCGCCACACATACACAGAAACTTGGATAAAGAAATATTTGTCGGCAGTGTACAGAGACAACGGCCAGCACCTTTTGTCGGAATTGGTTTTCAGCGACGGCAAATACTTTCAAAACCAGGATAACAGCAGGGCCATAGAGCAATTTCTGCTGAAGAATAACAAAACACCCTGGGAAGAATTGTTTACGGGAATGTATCAATATAACCTGAGTGATATTTACGAAAGCCGCGCCATATATCTTTTTTACAATAATAAAATAGACGATGCTATTGAGGTTATGAAAAAAGCCACACCTGTGACGCGTACTTACAGTAATGGTGAACGCTATACTTCATCTTATAAAGATATGCAATTGTACGGCAATCCCTTCAACGGAAAGATCGCTGACTGCAATGATTGCGACCACCAGGCAAAGCAAAGCGTAAAATATACCAAGCTCGCTTTTTTGGAAAAAGTACAGGAAATGCAACGCAAACTGGCCGCAGGTGAAGATATATACAACAATGCATTGCTGCTGGGCAATGCCTTCTACAATGCATCCTACTTCGGCAATGCGCGCGCATTTTATTACAACGATATTGTGGGAGAATACGGGAGCAACTATATCCTCGATCGCAATAAACCATACCTCCACAGCATGAAATATGCGAAATATTATTATGAGATCGCCGACAAGGCTGCCCATGACAGGGAGGAAAAAGCCAGGATGGCATACATGCTGGCAAAAGTGGAACGTAATGAATTTTATGCAAACACGTATTTCAAAAAAGATTATTACTATCCTTACGAAAAGGGTGTAATAAATTTCAAAGCATGGAAAGGATTCAAAGACCTTAAACAAAAATACGCAGATACAAAATATTACCGGGAAGTGATCGCAGAATGCGGCTACTTTAAAAAATATGTAAGCCGCTCAAACTAATATTTTAAAATAAAATGCAACTATCAGCAACGTGTTTAAGACCATTACGTTATCTTTTTTAAAATAATAATAATTGATACGCTTCAAATTATAATTCATGCTTATTTATTTTTTTAGCAAAAAAATTTTGACAGATAAAAAACAATATTATATTTGTGTATACATTAGTTGATAAAGTATTTTTTTGAACATTAAATTATAGTATTGTGGCGTACGAAAATAATGATAAGAAACAGGAAAGCGTTTACAGTAAGCGCATAAAAGCAGGCAAAAGAAGAACCTACTTTTTCGATGTACGGGAAACACGTAGTAACGATTATTACCTTACTATCACCGAAAGCAGGAAACGCTTTAACGACGATGGCTACGACAGGCATAAAGTTTTTCTGTATAAGGAAGACTTCAACAAGTTCCTGAAAGCGCTTATAGAAACCATTGAACACGTGAAGACAGAATTGATGCCTGACTTTGACTTTGATGCGTTCAACCACGAATACGAGGAAGGCGAGTATACGCCTGCAGAGAAAAAAGAACCTGTTCAGGAGATCAGCAAACCGACTGAAGAGCAACCTAAGACCGACGAAACCGTGGAAGAGCCGCCTGTTGAGTACAAACCTTCTGCATCTTCAGGAGACAACCTGGCTAATGAACACGTAGATAAATGGTAATACCAACTTACTAAAAGATAAAAAGAGATAGCTGCTGCTGTCTCTTTTTTTGTTGAATGCTATGGTAGCATATTGCAGCGTTATCCTCTGCTTTGAGTCTTATTAATCCTTGCGGTAGAGGCTTTTCTGGTAAAACCTGTTTGTAGTAAACAGTTTAAACGCACGTTTTGTACGTTGTATGTAAGATACATTCTTTGCTGCAGGCTCCAGGCTTTCCAGGCTGTCAGCTATATGCGCATTGCGCAGAGAATCCTTTATACGCAAACGTGCTTGCACCGCTTCAGACATGCGGCTGCCATAATTGAAAATGCTGTCGTAGAGCGCCTTTTGAATGTCTGGTGTGGATTGGTAATATTCCAGGCTCTTTACAAATTTTGCCTGTGTCACGCCGTGGTGTTTCAGCACTTTGCTGAATTCCTTAGACATAGTATCGGTGAGTGCCGGCATTACCAGGCCGCCTTCGGCTGCTATCTTGTCTGCAAACATCATTTCCCACATCAGTTCTTTCATCTCTTCCGGCTGAATGTATTTGCGCGGTACCTTAGAGCAGGCTATCAGCAAAACTGTACAGCATAAAAAAATGGCAAGATGTTTAAAACTATTGTGGCTCATTCTGATTTTTAGTATTTCTACTCGATTGCAAAATTAAGTTTTTAAGGCGTTAGCAGGGTTAATGTTAGTAATGTTTACAGATCGGGCTTAGCACAATATTTATTATGTACTATTTCCACGATAAACTCAGCAATTTCTTTTTTTGATTTTACTGCAGACGGGTATTGATTTCCATCTCTGTCAAATATGGTGACCTTATTGGTATCTATGCCGAAGCCGGCGCCCGTATCCTGCGTGGAATTGAGCACAATGAGATCGGCATTTTTATTTTCCAGTTTGGCCACTGCATTTTGGAAGGCATTGTTTGTTTCCAGTGCAAAGCCCACCAGCAATTGTTCTTGATTTTTTATTTCTCCCAGGGATGCAAGAATATCTTTGGTGCGGGTAAGCTCCAGGTTAAAAAGAACTTCAGATTTCTTTATTTTCTGATCTGCTACGGTCGCCGGTTTGTAATCTGCTACAGCCGCCGCAAGCACGGCTATATCCGTTTCATTGAAATGCGCATGAACAGTATTGTACATTTCCTGCGCGCTGGTAACATGCAATACCTGTATATCATCAAATGCAGGCGTTATATTAGATGGGCCGCTTATCACCACTACATCAGCGCCATGCAGGTAAAATGCCTCTGCCAGCGCCATGCCCATCTTCCCTGAAGAATGGTTGCCGATGAAACGTACAGGGTCTATTGCTTCGTAAGTAGGCCCGGAAGTAATAAGTACTTTTTTCCCTTGAAAACTATTTTTTCTAAAGCTTTTGGCAAGAGCTGCAAAGATTTGTGCAGGCTCGGCCATTCTGCCTTCGCCCGTGAGGCCGCTGGCAAGCTCACCGTTTGCTACGTTCAACACCTTTACGCCATGCGCAAGTATCGTCTCTACATTCTTCCTGGTGGCCGGGTGCTTCCACATATCTTCATCCATTGCCGGTGCAGCTATTACGGGGCAGGTGGCGGATAGATATACAGCCAGTAAAAAATTATCACAGTTGCCTGTTGCCATTTTAGCAAGCGTATTACAGCTCAGCGGTGCAATAACAAATACATCTGCCCAACGTCCCAGCATTACATGGTTTGACCAGGTATCTTCTGCAAACAGATCTGATTGTACTTTATTTTTTGAAAGCGTGCTCAACACCAGCGGGGAAACAAAATCCCTGGCAGAAGGTGTCATGATCACTTTCACCTCTGCGCCTGCTTTTACCAGCATTCTTACCAGCTCAATAATTTTATAAGCTGCTATGCTGCCTGTGATGCCGATAAGTATTTTCTTTCCTTGCATGGTATTGATAGTAAACTAATATTTCATTCTATAGGGCTTGCTGCATTCTGCGATCTTCGGCTGTAACTTAAAAATCAGGAATGCCACCCGGTATAAACTGAATGGCATTCTAATAATTTCATGTGTTTATATTTAATTTTTTCTGTTTGTCACATAGAATAACCAAAACCTTAATTTTTATTATCATTCCCGGTTGGTATAGATTCCTAATCTTTATAGTTATTTCATGTGTATTTACTTATTTAATTTTTCTGTTTGCCACACGGAATAACCAGCTTTTTAGATTCAATAGTCGTTCTAAAATCTTTTTGGTTATTGCATTGATAATTTTTTAGAATTATCTGAAAAGGTCTTCCTCTGAACTGCGGTAGTAGATCTTATCTTCCATAAATTCGTGTGTGGCTATAATAGCAGGATTGGGCATTCTTTCGTATGCTTTTGAAATTTCAATCTGCTCTTTGTTTTCATGAATTTCTTCCAGGCTGTCTGTATGGCTGGCAAATTCATCAAGCTTGGTATGCAGCTCTTCTTTAATGGCCAGATTTATCTGGTTGGCACGCTTAGCGATCACCACAATAGATTCGTAGAGGTTGCCTGTTTTTTCTTTAATTTCAATCAGGTTTTTTGTCTCAACTACTGCGGGTATATTTTGACCAACTTGTTTTCTTAATTTGCTCATTGTATTAGATGTTGTTAACGAGTGATTGTGTTTGTTGAAGTTTTAGGGCTTTTACTTCCTGGTTTATTTTATTTTCTATATCAATTACTTCCTTAGCATATTTGCTATTTGGGTATCCCGTTTTGAAGTACTGTACGTTTTCCAAAGCCTTGGTATATCTTGCTTCCTGTAAATGCAAATAACTGTTTTTTGCATACAGGTAAGAAGAAAGCGTTTCCTTATAAGCATATTCATCTCCCCTTTCAGACTCCGGGAATCTTTCTATAAGTGAATTGAAGGTAACCTGTGCGGCAAGGTATTGTTCCCTGTCGAAATAAAGTTTGGCTGCCAGGTAATGTTTTTCTTCCAGTTTTTTTTGCAGGCCGCGCAGTATTTCTGCTCCTTCCTTAGCATTGGCGCCATTGGGGAAGGTGGCAAGGTATGCCTGCAGCAGGGAAATTGCTTTCATGGTATTTGCCTGGTCAAGCTCTGCACGGGGCGAGGCTTTAGCCAGGGACTTCCCTCTGAGGAAGTAAGCTTCTTCAATGTGTGAGCCGGTAGGAAAGTTATCCATGTAGGCTTTAAAAGTCATTTCGGCTTCCACATAATCTTTCAGCAGGTAAGAAGCCATCGCAAACTTGAAGAAATGCTCTTCATAGCGCGGCGTACCTTTCAAAAAAGTTTTTAGTAACTCGTCATACAATTCATGTGCATGGTTCAGGTTCCTGTTGGCTTTAATCCTGTCTCCTGCCTGGCTGTATTTCACGCCGCTCTCATAGAACTGGTTGGCTTTGGAAAGCTTGTATTCATTGTCTTTGCTTTTTAATATTTTAGCATAATCCGTGGAGCAGGAAGCAGCCAAAAGCAACATTAATCCAAACAATAAAAATGAAAATGATCTTTTCATGTGAATTTATTTCGTTCGCCGTTTCGCGGCTGAATTTATTTTACTTGTTACATGGAATAACCGAAGTTTTAAATCTAATCTCTAAGGTCAGGACATTGTCGATTGCTGTAGATTCCTAACTTATATGGTTATTTCATGAAAATTTTATAAATTATTTTTTTACAAATTTTACCAAAGGAAATTTATAAAGTTCACAAAGGTATTACTTTTCAGCAAATTGGGGAAAACAATTTACCGGAAGCGCATACAAATATAGCAATTGATAACAATCTGTATACATCCTGTAATGATTGATTTTGTTAAATAATCACGTTTCTTAAACATTGATTTTATATAAATGTCTTTAATACAACACAAACATTATTTTTGTGAACTTTTAAATTACGATTGAAATGAACAGATTATTAGTCCTTATAGGTACGGCATTATTATCGTTTACGCAAATAAATGCACAAACAGCAGAAAGTATTCTTTCTAAAGTAAGTGAAAAAATCAAAGCGTCTACCGGCATTACTGCCAACTTTACTTACACCACTGTAGACCGCAACAATAAAAGCCAGGGAACGGTGAATGGCATCATGTCTTTGAAAGGCAATAAATACTACATCAAACAAGGCAGCAATGAGATTTTCTTTGACGGCGGTTCTGTGTGGAATTTTAATGGTTCGGATGAAGTCCAGATCAGCAGCCCCCTGAAAGATGCAAGCGCCATCACACCACAGCGGCTGGTGAACGGCGATTTTGCGAAAGGTTTTACTTCTAAACTCGTGTCTTCTGCCGGAAACACCTATAATATTGAGTTGGCTCCTGCCGATAAAAGACAAAGTTTTTCTAAAATAAACCTGTTTATTTCAAAAACCACCCACATGATCACAGCAGCTAACGTGGTTGATAAGAATGGGAATACCACCAGGTTTACGCTATCTAACATAAAAACAAATGTATCTATACCCGATTCAAAATTTAAATTTGATATCAGGAAGCATCCAGGTATCGAAGTGATCGGTTAAAAATTTACACTCCATCTGGCGGCGGTTCCTGATCGCCGTTTTTTAATGCTGATAAGTAAGGGGATTATTTCAGGCATTTCTTTATAAGCTTCAGGCCCCAGTCGTAATGGCTTGAAGTGGCAGAGATCAGGTAGGCTGCCAGAGAAGTTGTGCCTGTCCATTTATATTTTTTCTTTGTAAAAAGCTCATCATCTGTATGTCGGGCAATGATCTGTTGCAATTGCAGGAAAGATCCGTCAAACATTTTCCTGACATCCTGCAGCTTTTCCCGGCTATATTTTTCATTGACCATTTTATTCAATTCCGGCAGTGTTTTCCAGCTATATCCTTCTGCGGGCATCACAGGTACCTGGCCGGCCATGCCTGTTTTGTACCAGTCAAGCATTAATAAATGCCAGTGATGCAGATGCGCTAAAACATCCCTGACATTGCGGTTCATATATTGTGCGGGAAACTCCTTTGTACTATGCTTTTCAGGAAGCGCGTCTATGAAATCTGTAAGCCTGCGGTAATTTCCCTGCGAAAGATTGAGCAACTGCTCTTTATTTGTTGGGCGTGACATGGAAATACTTTGCTTATGAAGTTATTAAATAAACGGGGCTATTACTGGTTTTAAATTAATTTAAGGCAGAGATTATTTCTGCAACATTCTTTTCTATAGAGTTTTTTATATTACTGGTAGCTATATTATAACCCAGTTCTGTAATATCGTCTATGTTACTGTATACATCTTCTTTTGTTCTTTCTTCTTTGCTGAGATGTTTGATATTAATATTTTTAATTTCATTTTTCTTAAAATCATATACGTAATATTTAACCAATGCATGTGATATGCCGTAATTGTTTTTTTTAAGCATAGTAGTAAAACCAATATAAATTTTTTCCTTCGTAAGTTTTTCTTCTATTGTTACTGATACAAGGGAGCCTGCTAACCCGCCAAATGTATTTTGAAATCTTGCGCCTTCTATACATATTAGCTTTTCTAAATTATTTTTCTCACAATATTCTTTAAGTTGTTTCTTTAATTTTATTGATGAAAATGACTGAACACTATCAACTTTATAAATCTTCAAGTTTTTATTTTCTGTTATTTGCTTGAATTCAGTGATGAAATTGAAATCCATTTTTTTCTTTTCTTTAGTGGCTCCTAATGCATTGAACCGCGTATAATAAAAATATGGATCAAAGTCATAAACTAACCCGACTTGGGCAAACAACGGCATTACATAAATTAATAGAGTGAAAAGCAGAACGGGTTTACACAATTTCATAAAATTTATTTTTTATTATTAAAAGAAATTTTAAAGAGCAAAAATTTACTGTAGGTCACTAAGAATGCAAGTTAAATTATATAATAATAATAAATGCTTGTTTTATCCAATTTCAATCAAAAGAAATATGATCTTTGTCATAAAATTTGAATTTAATTAGTAAATTTGCAATTCTTGTCACACAAGTAGAATAGCATTTAGAGATACATGAAAGATTCACCAAGCTACTGCGACCATAACTGCATCAACTGCATACCGCAACAGAGCACAATATTTTCAGGGCTTACCGAGGAAGAACTTATCGCTATGAACGAGCATAAGTCTTGTACCAGCTACAAAAAAGGCCAGGTAATATTTTCTGAACACGGCATTCCCTTCGGCTTATTCTGCGTAAGCGAAGGAAAAATAAAAATTTCTTCCACCGGATACGACGGCAAGGAACAAATACTGCGTTTCGCTAAAAGCGGCGACATCTTTGGTTATCGTGCACTCATCTCCCAGGATAGGTATCACTGCAGCGCTATTGCCATGGAAGACAGCGCCATCTGCGTGATCGACAAAAGTTTTTTTCTTAATTTATTCTATACCAATGCCGCTCTTTGCCGCTCTGTGTTTAAAAAGATCAGTGAAGACCTGAAAAAAGCGGAAAACATTATTGTTTCTCTTTCCCAGAAGAATGTACGTGAGCGCCTTGCAGAATCTTTACTTTTTTTTATAGCTACCTACGGCTACGAAGCTGACGGGGCTACACTTAATGTACTGTTCAGCCGCGAGGAGATTGCCGGCTTCGTAGGCACTTCCACAGAAAGCGTTATCCGCCTCCTCTCAGAATTTAACTCAGATAAAATTGTTGAACTTGTTGGCAAAAAGATCAAGGTGGTGAACCTTGATAAACTTACCAAGACCGCCAATCTCCTGTATTAGCCGTATTTATTTTGTTTATGAAATGTGATAAATATCATATCGCATAACTTTTATTATCATAGTTTTTCCATCGAAAAAGCAGAAACTTTGTATAAAAGCTAAGGCCATGGACAAAATAATAGATACGCAACACTTTTCAGACGAGATCTTTAACAAACTTTATCCTTTGCTTGATAGAGAGTTTGAAGTGTTGAAAAACACAACCGACTGGCAGGAGCATTGCGACCTCAGCAACCTGGTGGAAGAATGGCAGCGCGAATTCTATTCATTGTCCTATTACGAAAAAAAGCTGGTATTTCCCTGCCTGCTCGATAATATCAGTAAAAATCAATTGCCGGGCACAGGTCAGAATATCGAGGAAATTGAAAGGCTTACCTCTCAAAAAGAAAAACGCATACTGCTGCTCTGCGAAAGGGCTGAAAATTTAGCGATGAATTGCGGATTACCGGAAAAACATCCTATTTTTGGGCTTGTGTTTCTCTTCCAAAATTCATTCTGCGAAGTCAAAGGAAAATGGCACGCTTACCTTAAAGAAATAAGCGTTCATAAGGTCTGTCCTTCCGGTGAAAAATGAGAAGCAGGAATGCTTTAAATTTTTGCTGCTGATGTCAGAAAACATAAAATCCGGTTCAACCATCACTACCTGTTTCCACTGCGGAGACGAATGCGCCAATACCAGAATAGCCATTGCCGATAAGTACTTTTGTTGCAAGGGTTGCAAAATGGTGTACGAGATTCTCAACCGCAACGATATGTGTGATTATTATGAATTGAATGCAACTCCCGGCATTTCGCAAAAAACAGAAGTGCGCGAAGGCAAGTTTGATTTTCTGAACGATCAGAAGATCGCACAAAAACTCATCAGCTTTACAGATGGGAAAACTACCAACGTTGCTTTCTACCTGCCGCAGATACATTGCAGCAGTTGCCTATGGTTATTGGAAAATGTACATAAAATCAATGGCGGCATAATATCCTCGCGCGTAAATTTTGCCAGGAAAGAAGTTTTTATAGTTTTTGACAATGCTAAAACCTCCTTACAGGATGTAGCCGTTACCCTTACAGAGATAGGCTATGAGCCGCACATCAGCCTGCAGGATGCAGAACTAAAGAAGCCTTCTGGCATTAACCGGGCACGCATTTACAGGATTGGCATTGCCGGGTTTGCGTTCGGCAACACCATGATCCTGAGCCTTCCTGAATACTTTTCTTTTGTAAGCCGCTGGGAAGACAACTTTGGTTTTGTTTTCAATATTCTCAAAATACTGCTTACACTTCCCGTGGTATTTTATTGTGCCAATGAATTTTTTATCAATGCGTGGATAGGCATAAAGAACCGTTTTTTAAATATACATGCACCCCTGGCTTTGGCTATCGTGATCACTTTTGCCAGAAGCCTTTACGAGGTTTTTTCGCAGACGGGCCCCGGTTATTTCGATAGTATTTGCGGGCTTGTTTTCCTGATGCTTATAGGCAGGGCTGTGCAGGACGTGACCTACCAGTCTATTTCCTTTGACAGGGATTATAAATCATTCTTCCCGATCGCTGTTGACGTAAAGCAGCAAGATGTATTTGTGCCTACCGAAATAAACAATATAGAGGTAGACGATATAATCAATATTCATTCCAACGAACTGATACCAGCGGATGCTATTTTAGTAAAAGGGAAAGCAGAGATCGACTACAGTTTTGTTACGGGAGAAAGTTTGCCGGTGCGCAAAGAGATCGGAGAAATTATATATGCGGGCGGCAAGCAGCTGCATGGCAATATTGAATTGATGGTGATAAAAAAAGTATCGCAAAGCTACCTTACCAGCCTGTGGAACAGGGATGTGTTTAAACAGGAAAAGAAAGAAAATAAGTTTGTGCACATGCTTAGCCGGTATTTTACTTTTATTATCCTGGGCATTGCTTCTGTGGCAGGACTATATTGGTATATGCAGGGGAGAACAGATTACATGTGGAATTCACTTACCACCATTCTCATTATCGCCTGTCCCTGTGCCTTATTGCTTTCAGCCACTTTTACCAACGGCAATGTGCTGCGCATTTTAAGTAAAAATAAATTTTACCTGCGGCACCCGGATGTGATCGCGAACATCTCGCAAATCAATCATATTGTATTTGATAAAACGGGCACGCTTACACAGAACAGCAATGTTTTGGTAAATTATACAGGCAAAAAAATACCGGAAGAGAACCTGGCTGCTGTTGCCAGCCTGCTCTCCCACTCCACACACCCCCTCAGCAATGCCATTTTCAGGCATTTACATATTTCGCCGGATGAAGAAATAGTGCACTTTAAAAATGTAATTGGCCAGGGAATTGAAGGTTGGGTAAATGATCAGTACATTAAGATAGGTTCAGCAAAATTTGTTGGAGCAGAAAAGAAACCGGAAACACATTCAGCAGTTTTCGTGAAGATCGATAAGGATATCTATGGACAATTTACTGTAAAAAACGATTACCGCTACGGCTTTGAGCAGATGATGATGCAGTTAAAAAACGACTATACAATTTCTGTACTGAGCGGTGATAATGATGCTGAAAAAAGCCATCTGCAAAACTTGCTGGGCAGGGAAACGGAAATGCACTTTAATCAAAAACCGGATGACAAGCTGGCTTACATTGCGCATTTGCAGCAAGACAGAAAGCAGCGTGTAATGATGATCGGCGACGGGCTGAATGATGCCGGCGCTCTAAGGCAAAGCCACGTAGGCATAGCGCTTTCAGAAGGCAATAACAATTTTACGCCTGCTTCTGACGGCATCCTTGATGCATCTAAATTTGCACAATTACACAGCTACCTGCGGTTCACTACCTACGGTAAAAAGATTATTGTTGCCAGTTTTGCGCTGTCTATTATTTACAACCTCGTAGGTATTTCTTATGCTGTGCAGGGCATCATGTCGCCGGTGATTGCAGCTATTCTCATGCCTGCAAGCTCCATCACTATTGTACTTATCACCTTCGGCATGAGTGAGCTGGCAAGTAAGCGATTCGGATTGAGATAGCTGTGGTGTTAAGCCTTCGTGCCTTTGGGTGTTTGTGGCAATTCTTTCCATCAATAGTGCATGTGTAAAACCTTGTGCCCTTTGTGTTCCAGATGAGTTTTTTAAACCACAGTGTTCCCCAAGCAGATTCTAAGTTTCACAAAGAAAACCACTCGCGCTTTCGTTTGTGGCATTTGTCACTGAGTAAACACAAAATTTCAAAAAGAAACTTTCGTGTGGCGTCTTGGTGGCAATCTTACTTGTTTTAAACTTTTCCTGGTCACGCCTATCTAATCCTCGTAAACTTTTACAACACAAAAACAAGAACAAAAAATCCGCAAAGCGGCGAACTAAAATTTACACACATGAAATAACCATAAAGATTAGGAATCTATACCAACCGTGAATGAATATTGAATCTAAAAAAAATGGTTATTCCATGTGGCAACTGAAAAACAAATAAATTAAATACACATGAAATAGCCATAAGCAAAGGTGCATACCAACCGCGGATGAATAAAGGCTATTCCATGTGACCATTAAAAACAGCCGCAAAGCGGCGAACTAAAATTTATACAGATGAAAATAAACAATAACCACATCAAAGAAGCTACACATTTGCTCAGGAACCGTAAAACCCTTGGCACAATGCTGAAAGACGTTTGGAAAGGCCATTATAAAATGACCTTCTACACTTACGCTGTTGCTGTGCTTGCTATTGCTTATGCAATTTTCCCGCTGGATATTCTTCCTGATTTTATACCTGTAATAGGCTGGGTCGATGACGGCATACTGCTTTTTATCATGTTTCAACAGCTAAAAAAAGAACTTGTAAGATATAATGAAAAACATGCCACCGCAGACATTGTGATCATTGATTCAAAAATTAAAAAATAAAGATCTTAGGTAATTACGTTTCAGGGCTGTCTCCACTTGGAGGCAGCTTTTTTTGAGTATAGCAGTACAATATTTTAATACGGATATAAATGATTAACCATTGTGATTCACTGAGTTATCAACAAGAATGTATATATTTATCGCTCAAAAATTCCTGCATTTTTTAGAAAATGCATGTACATTAAAAGAAGAATAAAACTTTATGTCTGAAATTTCATCTGCAGCGTTTAAAGATTCAAAACCACACTACATCATTCTCAACGGCTTGCGCGGGGTGGCAGCAATAGTAGTGCTGGTATATCATGCTTTTGAGGCGTTTGCTACAAGCCAGCTTGACCAGGTTGTAAACCACGGCTACCTGGCGGTAGATTTTTTCTTTATACTCTCCGGCTTTGTGATCGGCTATGCTTATGACGACCGCTGGGATAAAATGTCGGTAAAGGATTTTCTTAAGCGCAGGGTTATCCGCCTGCATCCGATGGTTATATTGGGAGCAGTCATCGGCGCGATAATGTTTTATTTCCAGGATTACGCGCCATGGAACGTTTCTGCAGTCCCTGTAATTTCATTGTTGCTGGCCACTTTATTAAGCGCTTTTCTTATCCCGATGACGCCCGGCACCGAGATAAGGGGCATTGGTGAAATGTTCCCGTTGAATGGCCCGAGCTGGTCATTGTTCTTCGAATACATCGGCAATATTTTGTACGCTGTTTTAATCAGGCGGCTAACAACGAATGCACTGGCCGTACTTGTGTTTCTGGCAGCCCTCGGATTGGCCGGCTTTGCGGTTTTCGGGCCATTGGGTTCCATCGGCGTTGGATGGACATTGATGGACAGCGGTTTTTTTGGCGGCTTGCTGCGGCTGCTCTTTTCTTTCTCTGCGGGGCTGCTGCTGTCGAGAATATTTAAACCAACTTACATAAAAGGAGCATTCTGGATTTGTACACTGGTTATAATAGCATTGCTTTCATTGCCGCGTATTGGTGGCGATAAGCTTTGGATAAACGGTGTATATGAATCGATTTGCGTTATCATTGTTTTCCCTGTACTTGTGTTTGTGGGCGCTTCAGGCAGAACTACCGGCAAAGGGACCGCACGCTTGTGTAAATTCCTGGGTGATATTTCTTACCCCTTGTACATGGTGCATTATCCTTTTCTTTATTTGTATTATGCATGGGTTAAGAACGGAAATCTTTCGTTTCAGCAATCACTGCCGGGAGCCATAGCATTTGTGGCAGGTTCCATACTGCTGGCCTGGCTATCCTTGAAACTGTATGACGAACCGGTACGCAAATTCCTGACAAAGCGGTTATTGAGAATTGATAAATAACATCACGATTGCATGAATTACAAGGCATAATAAAATAAATTTATTACGCATTTGATTTTATACTAACTTCATATAAACACTTTAGTTTTCATTGAAACAAAAGATCAACTTAAGAGAACTAAAATTTAAAAGACTGAGATTCAGGCGTATACGCTTTCGTGTACTCATGATCATACTGGGACTGGCTGCCACATTCTTAATCGGGTTCAATTTCTGGTTTATAGAGCATGCAGAAAATACTTTGGAGAGTATTGTGGAAAGCCAGTCTGGCGGCAAAATAAAACTTAAGGTTGAGAAGTTTCACTTCAACTGGATTACCAACCAGATAAAGTTGGAGAAGGCAGCTTTATACACTAATAACGATTCTGCTACCAACATGTCTTATCTTTTTAGTGCGCCTGCCATAAATATTAAAGCTACCGGCTTCCTTCCACTGCTTTTTAAAAGAATACTGATCGATTCCATACATATTTACCAGCCTGCAGTTATAGTAACCAAACTTCATGAAGCGCCACAGGCATATACCCATAAAGACACAGCGCGTAGCGGAGACTTCTCGGTGGCCAAAGAGATCGGGCGTATTTCGCAGTCTGTGAACAAAGCAATCAACGTGTTGCATATCAGCCGTTTTATTTTAGATGACGGCAGCTTTTCACTCATTGATAAAACCAAGCCCAAGGAAATCCCTTTTAATGTAAATAAAATCAACATTCTGCTCGACAATCTGCAGGTAGACAGCGCAACAACACGCGGCATGAATCAGCGCATTACTTTTACCGATGAGATATCATTGCAGACTTCCGACCAGGACATGATCTTCCCCGGCAATACGCACTTTTTAAGCTTTAAGAATTTCAGGGTTACCCTGCGCGACCGGCGTGTAGAATTCGACAGTTGTACCATAAGAGCCATCAAAGGTGATAGCTCCAAAACCGCATTCAATATTTTCTTTGATCAGTTAAAATTAACCAACATTGATTTTGATGCCCTGTATAAGTCAGAACTGATCAAAGCTGATTCTGTTTTCTGTAAAAACCCTTCTGTGTTTCTTGATATAGATAATACTAAAAAAGATAAAACGGTAAGCAGCAGGAAAGATGTAAAAAAACTCGACGAGGTTTTGCAGCAACTCATGGGCGACATTATGCTTAACTATGTGATTGTGCAGAATGCAGGCCTTAACATTACCACTTATACACAAGGTAAGAGCAACCTGTTTGCTTCTAAAAACAACAATATTGAGATACAGGGCCTCGCAGTACGCCAGAATCAACAACGGCCGGTTACAATCAATAAGTTTGTAATGAGCCTGTTTAACTATAAAACGCTTTTGCAGAACGGCAGGTACTCATTTGCGTTTGATACATTATTGTTCAATGATAATGAGGTGAACTTAAACAAATTTGCGTTTGAGGAATTTAAAGACGGCAAGCGCATAAAAAGCCTGGAAATGCCTCGTTTTGCATTGCGCGGCTTCTCCTGGGAATCTTTGTTGTACGATAACTATATAGCTGCTGAAAGTGCAAGGTTTTACAACCCGCGTATTACTTTTACAGCATTGCCTTCAAAACAAAAAAAACAAAAAAATATATTTCAAACATTGAATAGCGTGGGCAATGCCATGAAGCTCAGCAACCTGGAGATCATAAACGGAGACATTAAGATCCTTATGGATAAAGGCGCCCGCCTGCATCTGCAAAACACTGACCTCTTTTTACGCGCAAATGAACTCACAGCCTCCAGGAAAATAAAGAATATTCAGCATGCTGTAAAAAACCTTTACACAAGAAGGGCACAGTTTTCAAGCGGCACAGCAAACATCAGGCTCGATAATTTACGGCTCTCAGATGATAAGGCAGGCATCAGTGCAGCCAGCTTATTGCTAAGAAGCAGAGGAGTTAGCGCCCGGGCCAATGGTATAAAGATTTATTCAATTGTGCTGGACAGCGGCAGCAGCAATGTTGTTATGAACGGACTGCGATGGAACAATGCAACAATTGCAATAAATGCAAAACAAAAAAACAATAAAAAACAAACCCGGCAAACCGCCACAGGGCTTGTATTTTCGGCTATTCGCGGCAGCAATACACAGATAAGATCTATCAACAATGATAAAAAAATAAGCGCTTACCTGAGCAGCATCCGTGTTGATAAAATCCTGCAGAAAACGGGCAGACCGGAGATTTACGGTCTTAATGTGTCCGGAAGAGATTTCCTCTTAACTGATCCGGTGCAAACCTTGACTATTAAGAATCTCAGCATATCTGACAATCACAACAGCATTCTCAGCAACATCAGCTACCACAAAATAGATGCGATAGATTCAATTGCGGCATCAATACCACAGGTTACCATTATTCCAAATATTACGCAGATCGTCAATGGAAATATTTTCGTAAACAGCCTGGTGGTGCACGACCCGGTTATCAAAGCACGTATAGGAAAAAAAGACAATAAAAATGCCGGCGGGAAAAAGCAGCCGGAGATCAGTATCGGTGAAGCAAAGCTGGAACGCCCTGACATATTACTCACTTTTACCAATGCAGATGCTTTGCCTTCGAGGGTTGAATGGAACGGCGTAAAGGCAAACAGTTATATACATGTGCACGGCCTCAAATCAACTGCACAGGCACCTGTAAGCGCAGACGAAGTAAAAATTTACCTGACCAACTTTGATTATATCAATGCTAAAAACAAGCGCATTGCTACAAACGACAACAAGCTCAATTTGCTGTTCAAAGATTTCCTGCTGCAAAAAAATGATAGCGGCAAGGCAGAATGGAAAACCACAGCCAACATTCTTTCCATTGACAAATTAATGTTTGACAGCCTTGGCAAAAACAATGCTATCCTCCGCATGGACAACGGTGATGTGAGGAATATATCACTCAACTCCAAATTTCCAAAGGTAGCAGACATTATTAAAAACAGTGACAACCTGCATATCACCGGTACTGACGGTAGCTTAGTATCTGAACGCAACAACATGTACTGGTATAACCTAAGCTTCAATAAAGGATTTTTTAAAACAGATTCTTTTTATCTGGAGCCGCGCCAAAGCCTGGAAGATTATAAGATCGCAAAGAAATTCAATGCCGGTTACCTTACTTTAAGATCAGGATTGATCACAGGCGGACCTTTTAACCTGGAAAAATATGGCAGTGACAGTATTTTGAGCATTGGCAGGATTGAAGCTAACGACCTTTTTATGTATACGTTCAAGGATAAGACCCAACCGGATACGGTAAAAAAATATAAACCCTTACCTACGGCAATGATTAAAAATATTTCTTCAAAGCTGGATATTGGCAGGCTTGACCTGAAGAATATGAATATTCTGCATGAAGAGCTCAGCAATAAAACACTGGCGCTCGCAAAAATCCCTGTAACAGATTTAAATGCCGCTATTGAAAACATCAAAAATCATAACATACAACCACAGGATTCCTTATGGATTACCGCTTCTATGAAAGTTTTGGGAGATTTACCGGTTTATGCCCGCATTCGCGAATCCTATTACGATTCTCTGAACGCTTTTGTTTTAAATGCCAGGGGTGGATCTGTACCACTGGATGCTTTCAACCGCATATTGATTCCTTTTATAGGCGCCAAAGCTGCAAGCGGCTACCTTGATAGCCTTACCATGACAGCTACAGGCAATGAATATTATTCAAAAGGACAAATGCAGATGTATTACAACGGTTTAAAACTGCAGTTGCTCAACAAGAAAGACCTGCCCAACCAAAACTTTTTTAATAAAGTCGTAAGCTGGCTGGCCAACCTGTTGATCGTGCGAAAAAATAATAATGGCAAAGTTGCGCCTGTATTCTTTGAAAGAGATAAGGAGAAAAGCGCCATTAATTTTTACATAAAAACAGCAGTAAGCGGTCTGAAATCAAGCGTTGGACTTCCTGGTGCTAAGCGCCAGGAAAAAAGATATTTCAGGAGAGTGAAGAAAATGGGCAATTGATAATGGGCAATTGATAATGGAAAATTGATAATGGAAACAGGAGAATGGAAAGTGGAAAGAAAACTATTTACCATTCACCTCTTACCTCTCACATTTTTTTTTAACATTACATCTCACCCTGCCACATCAATTTAAGCTCGAATTAAATGTATCGCCCTGGCTGAGGTCGCCGGAGGTGTATCCTTTTTTAAACCAATATACTCTTTCCGCCGAACTGCCATGGGTAAAGGATTCTGGAACTACATAACCCTGTGTTTGCTTTTGAATATTATCATCGCCGATCGCATTGGCTGCCTGCAAAGCAGATTCAATATCTCCCGGCTCCAGTCCAATAGTACCGTTCTTTTCCGCGTAGTGTGTCCACAAGCCTGCAAGAAAATCTGCCTGTAATTCTAATTTCACTGAAAGCTGGTTGTATTCCGCCTGGCTAAGCCTGCCCCTGGCCGCCTCCATTTGTTGGGTAATGCCGAGTAAATTTTGCACGTGATGCCCCACTTCGTGCGCTACCACATAAGATTGCGCCAGATCTCCCTTTGCATTGAACCTTTGTGCCAGTTCATTAAAAAAGGTAAGATCTAAATACACTTTCCCATCAGCCGGGCAATAAAAAGGGCCCATCGCTGAAGATGCGCCTCCACAACCACTTCGCGTGCTTCCGGTAAACATTTTTAAAGTCGGGTTTTGGTATTGCTTGTTTAGCTGCTGGGTAAAAACATTTGCCCATATGTCATTACAGCTATTGAAGGTATATTTAGCGTGTTGTGCAAGTGCATCATCCGGGCGTGGACCGGTAGGTGCAGTCTCCTGTTGAGGGGCCATCTGTTCTACAGAATTGATGAAAGAAAACGGGTTTTGTCCCAACAAGAGCGCTATGATCACCGCTATAATGGTGCCTATTCCTCCGAATGCAAGGCCTCTCCCACCGCCGCTACCACGCTTGTCCTCTATATTTCTGTCGCTGTTATTAGGATTCAACCATTTCATCGCAAAAAATTTAAATTGTGTAAATAGTCAGATTATTAAACAGACAATTACAGCCAATTTTTATGCCAAAAAGGATTTGGTGAATGGTGATTTATGAATGGTGAATAGTTACTGGTAAATGGTGAGAAGTGAGGGTAAGAAGTGAAATTTAATATATAATATATGCAGTGGATGATGTCTTTTCTGTAATGTTTAATCTGTATTTAATCTGTAATTTGTAGTTGGCAATTCCAGTATAAGCAATATCAAATCCGCTATAGATAATAAATATACATAATTCTGACAATTTTAATCGGTATATACTTAGTTAAGTGATTTAGTATTTGTAGATTTGCGCCGACGGTGCCTGCCAGTCAGGCATAGCAAAACCAAAAGGATATGATAACTGTTTCTGATACTGCAAAATCTTACATTACAAGCTTAATGGCGGAGAAGAACCTGGGCAATAACGCTTTTGTACGTGTTGGCGTAAAAGGTGGGGGCTGTTCCGGCCTTGAATACCGGCTTGACTTTGATACCGAACAACAACCGGACGACCAGGTTTATGAAGACAAAGGAATAAAGGTTGTTGTAGATAAAAAAAGCCTGCTTTACCTGTTCGGAACTGAACTGGACTATTCGGGCGGGCTGAATGGCAAAGGACTGTTTTTTAATAATCCAAACGCTACACGCACATGCAGTTGCGGTG
Organism: Haoranjiania flava; assembly: GCF_025631005.1. NCBI lineage: Bacteria > Pseudomonadati > Bacteroidota > Chitinophagia > Chitinophagales > Chitinophagaceae > Haoranjiania > Haoranjiania flava. The sequence goes on along the minus strand of NZ_JAOTPL010000004.1, from coordinate 202,898 downwards.
AGAGCTTTGCGGTATAGTAAAAATGAAAGTAGTTGCTGTACCTTATTTATAACCAAAAATTTATAACTAACTGACGTGGCAGAGAAAGACGATATATTATTAGAAGAAATTGCGAATAAGGAATATGAATTCGGGTTTACCACCAGTATTGAAATGGATGTATTCCCGCCGGGGCTGAATGAAGATGTGATACGGTTTCTTTCTGAAAAAAAAGGAGAACCGGAATGGATGCTGCAATGGAGGCTGAAAGCTTATGAAGCTTTTAAAAAAGCCAAAATGCCGCAGTGGCAAAACTTTAAAATGCCGGAAATTGACTTCCAGGAAATCTCTTATTATGCAGCGCCCAAAAGCAAAGCAAAATATGACAGCCTTGACGAAGTAGACCCTGAGTTGCTGGAGACATTTGAAAAACTGGGCATTCCCTTAAATGAAAGGAAAATACTGGCAGGCGTGAAAGAATCTGAAGAAGATCGTCCCAAAGTAGCTGTTGACGCTGTATTTGACAGTGTATCTGTAAAAACAACTTACCAGGAAGAGCTGAAAAAGCATGGCATTATTTTCTGCCCTATCAGCGAAGCTATCAGAAACCATCCTGAACTGGTACAAAAATACCTGAGTTCTGTGGTTCCGCAAACCGACAATATTTTTGCTGCATTGAACTCGGCTGTGTTTACAGACGGATCATTTGTTTACATTCCCAAAGGCGTGCGCTGCCCGATGGAGCTTTCAACTTACTTCCGCATCAACACCATGAATACCGGGCAGTTTGAAAGAACACTTATCATTGCAGATGAAGGCAGTTATGTAAGCTACCTGGAAGGCTGCACAGCGCCTCAACGCGATGAAAACCAATTGCACGCAGCCGTAGTAGAATTGATAGCCATGGAAAATGCAGAGATCAAGTATTCAACGGTGCAGAACTGGTATCCGGGAGATAAAGAGGGCAAAGGCGGCATTTATAATTTTGTTACCAAACGCGGTGCCTGCCGCGGCGCCAATGCTAAAATTTCCTGGACGCAGGTAGAGACAGGCTCTTCCATTACCTGGAAATACCCGAGCGTGATATTGCAGGGCGATAATTCTGTTGGCGAATTTTACTCGGTGGCCGTTACAAAAAACTACCAGATAGCTGATACAGGTACCAAAATGATCCACCTGGGTAAAAACACAAAAAGCAGGATCATATCAAAAGGCATTTCCGCCGGTGAAGGGCAAAATTCCTACCGCGGGCTGGTGGCTATGGGCAGAAACGCTGCATTTGCAAGAAACTTCACACAGTGTGATTCTTTGCTTATAGGCGACAGATGCGGTGCACATACATTCCCGTACATAGAAAGTAAGAACAATACAGCAATGGTAGAGCACGAGGCTACTACTTCTAAAATAGGCGAAGACCAGATCTTTTATCTAAACCAGCGAGGCATAGATACCGAACAGGCAGTAGCACTGATTGTAAACGGCTATGCCAAGGAAGTACTCAACCAACTGCCCATGGAATTTGCTGTAGAAGCTCAAAAACTGCTCAGCCTTACATTGGAAGGAAGTGTGGGGTAAATTGCAGATTGCAATTGCAGATTACAAATTGCAGATTACAGATGTTTAAAATATAGATTATGGTATTGGTAATTGACAAAACCACTAAACGAGAGGACATTGATAAACTGCTGAAAGCAAGAATATCAAAACAGAAAAAAAACGGTTTTGATGCAGCAAAGTTTTGCGGCCTGATTAAGCTGAAAGAGCAGCCAATGGATATACAAAAAAAAATGAGGGATGAATGGCAGTAAACTTTTAGTTGACACGAATATTATTTTATATCTGCTCAACGGTAATAAGGCTATAGCCCAAATCCTGGAAGGACGTGACATATACATATCTTTTATAACAGAAATTGAACTGTTAAGCTATTCAGAATTCAATGAGGAAGAGGAATCTATCATTACCGGGCTTTTAAAAAGCTGTAAGATAGTTGATATCAACAGTCAAATTAAAACCGCCACAATCAGCATAAGGAAAAAAAACAGGTTGAAATTGCCTGACAGCATTATTTTAGCTACTTCGCAATTTTTAGACATACCATTTTTTACCTCGGATAAAAGATTAAAAAACATAAAAGGAAATATAGAAATATTACTATATCACATATAATTATGCTAACAATTAAAAACCTACACGCAGGTGTTGAGGATAAAAAAATTCTGAAAGGAATTAATCTTGAAGTAAATGCAGGAGAAGTACATGCCATCATGGGCCCCAACGGATCGGGAAAAAGCTCGCTGGCATCGGTACTGGCAGGAAGAGAAAACTTTGAAGTAACAGAAGGCGAAGTTATGCTGGATGGCAAAGACCTGTTGGATATGTCTCCCGAAGACCGCGCACGCGAAGGCTTGTTCCTGGCCTTTCAATACCCGATAGAAATACCCGGTGTATCTAACATCAATTTCCTGAAAACAGCTTTGAACGAAATACGCAGTTATCACGGCCAAGAGCCTATGGATGCCAAGTCATTCCTGCAACTAGCCAAAGAAAAACAACAACTGGTAGAGTTTGATGCCAAGCTGGTAAACCGCTCTCTGAATGAAGGTTTTTCCGGCGGCGAGAAAAAAAGAAATGAAATATTTCAACTGGCAATGCTTAACCCCAGGCTGGCAGTACTCGACGAAACCGACTCAGGCCTTGACATTGACGCGTTAAGGATCGTGGCAAACGGCGTGAACAAATTACGCTCAGCCAAAAATGCATTTGTGCTGATCACACACTACCAAAGACTCCTGGATTATATTGTTCCCGATTTTGTACATGTATTGTACAACGGGCAAATCATTAAATCAGGTACTAAAGAACTGGCTTTGGAACTTGAAGAAAAAGGGTACGACTGGCTGATCAATAAGTAATCAGAAATTGTGCGTTTGAAAAATCATGCTTTTCATTATCCCAAATAAACATTACGATGTCTCTATACGAATCATTAATTAATAATTTTGAAGATCATATCAATGCCTATGAAGCTCCTGCCCTTATTGCACTAAGGAGGTCGGCATTTGATTATTTTAAGCAAAGCAACTTTCCTACTGTAAAAAACGAGGAGTGGCGTTTTACAAATATCCAGCCTTATGTAAACGAACAATACCACATTGGCCTGGCAGCAGATGTAGAAAAAACAAAAGTTGAAGAAGCTATAAAAGCCTTATCCATACAGGGCTTGGAATCTTACAGGCTGGTGATGGTAAACGGGATTATAGATTTTAATTATAGTGTGCTGCCGGAAAATGATAAATTCATTATACATCCTATAACCGATCTTTTGGGTGATGACAGCTTCATTGAGAAAATAAACTACCAGCTGCCGGTGGAGAAATTTCCTTTTGCTGCGCTGAATACAGCTTACTTTAAAAAAGGATATTTCTTTGATGTAAAAAAAGGCTGCTATCTGGATAAGCCCGTGCAGATCATGCATATTTTCTCTGCCGCTGAAAATTCGCTGATACAACCCAGGAACATTGTGTACCTGGAAAATGATTCTAAGGCAGAGATCATTGAATCTTACCTGTGCATGGACGAGCATGCTTATTTTGTAAACAGTGTTACCGAAATACATGTGGAATCCAATGCACGCTGCTCTCACGCAATTTTCCAGAAAAACGGTAAAAAGCAAAGGTTTGTAACACATGTACAGATTACACAGCAGCAAGACAGCCATTATGATAACTACACCATTACCATTCCCGAATCTGAACTGGTGCGCAATAACCTGAACGTAATTCTTGACGGTAAAAATACCGAAACCCATATGTACGGCTTGTATCTTGCCGGCAACGGACAGCTTATAGACAACCATTCGCTGGTAGAGCACCGCTATCCCAACTGTGAAAGCAACCAGTTGTACAAAGGTGTAATCTTAGATGGCGGTAAAGGTGTATTCAATGGTAAAATACATGTTTTCCGGCCGGCGCAGAAAACCAACGCCTTCCAGCAAAACAACAACCTGCTCTTCAGCAGCAATGCACAGATCAATACCAAACCACAGTTAGAGATCTTTGCCGACGATGTAAAATGCAGCCACGGTTCCACCATCGGGCAATTTAACAAGGAGTCAATGTTTTACCTGCAGACACGCGGCATCAGCAAAGAATCTGCAAAGACCATGCTGGTAAATGCCTTTGCATTTGATGTAACCCAGAAACTGGAAAACGAACCGTTGCGCAACTATATAGATCATTTAATAGAAGATACCATAAGTAGATCAGGAAATGAATAGCTTACACTTATTATTGAAGCAGGCTCATACGGGCCTGCTTTTTTAATCGGGCATCATTCCAATAAATATTTATTGAACCCTTTTTCAAAAATTCCGGGGCTGGCATTATCATACAGGTCTTTCACGGAGCCGAAGCCGATAGCGTCTTTCAGGTGCGTGCCTTCTACTGTTTCTGCGGCTTTGCGCACAATATCCTTTCCGTATTTGTCTTTGATATTGTAAACCGTTTTGCGCAACAGGTCTTTCTGTATTTTGTTATCGAAAAGGCTGTATTGCAGGTGGCTTGCACTGATAAAGTCGCCGACGAGCACACCCATGGAGCGCATTTTACTTGTAAATATATTTACAGATGCAGACTGAGCTTCATGCACCCGGATGCGTTGCTGAATATAGTGCAACATATCTATCCCATCCTGTAAAGGCTCCTGTATTTTGATAGTGGTTTTCCAGGAAGTATTGTCGTAGTAATCTGCATAAAAAGAGATCTCTGTGCAAAAAATATCAGACTTTACCATGCGCTGTTCCAGCTTGGTGCACAACGATACCAACATACCCATTAAGGCTGCTTTACTGGAACGTGTCTGTGCAGACAGGGTACGCATGGCGCTCATTCGCCGGTACTCTGCCGTATAAAGATCCACTTCGGTAAAGTGCAGGCGATGGTACCAATAGTTGCCTACTACTCCACCGAAAGCCTTGCGCAGCAAGGACTCCGAAGCATTCAACATATCTACGGGCCGATAAATGCCCGCCAGGTTCAGCCGCTTTTGGCTGGCAGATGCAATACCCGGCAAATCGGTAAGCTTCATGCGCAGTAAATAATTTTCTAAATTTTCCGGTGTGATCTCTATCAGGCCGTCAGGCTTCTCTATTTCCGTGGCAAGCTTAGCCAGGAACACGTTTTGCGAAATGCCTATGGAACAGGTAATGTACTCGCCTACCTGGCCGCTTATAAGCCTTTTTATTTCTTTAGCCAATGCATGAACATCTTTATACAGGTACTTGTAGCTGGTAAGGTTCATTACCGCTTCGTCTATGCTTTTAGGGATCACATCTTCGCAGTAAGAGCGCAGTATGTTCATAATCTCCACATGAAACTTTCTATACTTTACTGGCCTGCATGCCACCATTTCTATATCGGGGCAAAGCTGTTTGGCTTTATCGAAACGCATGCCTGTTGTAACCCCTGCTTTTTTTGCTTCTCTTGATGGTGCAATGATCACTGCATTATCATTCACATAGGGGCACACGCCTATCGGGCGCCCGCGCAACCGGGGATTTAACTGCTGTTCGCAACTTGCAAAGTAATTGTTCATGTCGATGTACATGATCACCCTTCCTCTGTCTGTGTTGACAATGTTGTTTTTGTTGTAAGACATTACACCATAATTTCTCCAACGAAATTACTAACATTTTTAGCAAAACCAAATAAATAACGCGATATGTTGATAAGTTGTAAAGGCGGGTTGATAAACACTTTACAGAACGGTGATGAAATATATCTATTTTAAATCAATGAATTATAAAAAAATCATTTACTTTCGAGCAGGCAATAACCTTGTTAACTAACTAACAATGCATCTTTTAAACAAGATCAAATCAAATGATATCCTTACGGCCTTCGGCTTCATTCTCACCGGGTTGATTGCTCTTTCCGTTATTGCACGCTACAATTATCTCTTGTTTCATATCCTGGTAGAGCTTACATCTATTGTGATCATGATATCGTTGTTTACCATCACCTGGAATATTCGCAAACATATAGAGAACCATTACTTGCTGGTTGTAGGCATATCGTCTTTATTCATTGGGGTGCTTGATTTAATGCATACCGTAACTTTTGACGGTATGAACATTATACAATCCAATGTCCATTATGCACCTCAGTTCTGGATTGTGACCCGGCTGCTGGAGTCTGCCACTTTGTTTACAGGTTTTACTTTTCTAAAATTAAATAAACGGCCCAATCCTACGGCGGCATTTCTGATCTATGCAGCCATTACCGCAGTAATCATTGCGGCTATCCTGAAATGGAATATTTTACCACCCTTTTATATTGAGGGTCACGGCCAGACGGCTATAAAAATATATGCCGAATATGTGATCATTTTTATACTGCTGATGGCTTTGTTTATGCTGTATCAAAACAAGAATTATTTCGATAAGAGGATTTACAGCTACATTTTTATGTCTATTGTTTCAGCGATCATTTCTGAAATATGTTTTGCCCTCTACTTTTCAAACTTTGATATTTTTAACCAGATAGGCCATTATGCTAAAGTGATCACTTTCTTTTGTATATACCGTGCCAATGTGGAAGAAGGTTTTATGAAACCCGCAGAGACGCTTTTTAAAACCATAAAGGCAAACGAGATCAGGTACAAAAATTTATCTAATGAGCTTGCTGCGAAAAATGAAGAGTACGTATTGCTGAATGAAAAGTATAAACAGCAGAATGACCTGCTTAAAGGCAATGAATCAAAATTAAAAGATCTGAATGCTACAAAAGACAAGTTTTTCTCTATCATAGCACACGACCTGCGAAATATTTTTACACCCATCACTATGTATAGTGATATGCTGGCCAAGAATTCCATGAGCCTGTCCCCGAACCAGATTACCGGCTTTTCCGGGAATATTAATGCAGCATCCCGCCATGCGTATAATTTATTTGAAAACCTGCTGAAATGGTCCAGTATGCAGTCTGGCAAGCTGGTGCCTTCTTTTGAAAAGGTATCGATAAAAGGTTTGCTGGAAGAAATAAAGGTGGTTAAGACCCAGCTTGCCGGGTTGAAAAGCATTCAAATACATTTCCACATCAACGATCACTATGCCTTTGCTGACAAAGAAATGGTGCGAACGGTATTGCGCAACCTAGTAAATAATGCCATCAAATTTACCTCCGCCGGTGGAAGCATAGCAGTGACCACCTATTTGGAAAACAATACGGTTGTATTTTGTGTAAAAGACACCGGCATCGGCATCAGTGCGGCACACATTGACAAATTGTTCAGAATTGATAGCAATATTACACGTCCGGGAACCGCGGAAGAGAAAGGTTCAGGCCTGGGTTTGATCCTTTGCTGGGAGTTTGTGGAAAAAAACAATGGTAAGATTTGGGCGGAAAGTAAAGAGGGAAACGGCAGTTCATTTTATTTTTCCGTACCTGAGTACCAATCTTAATTTTGAAACACATTGGATCATATAAAAAGAGAGCTGTAATACAACTCTCTTTTTTTTAGGGTAAAAGTTTTTACTACCACTTCTCGTTGTAGTAAGAATAATCTTCTTCGTTCTTGGGTTTAAAGCCCATGTAAATACCACCGTCTTTAATCCTTCTTTCATACTCTTCGGCTTTATCTTTAGGTACTCCGGCTCCTGTCAAAGCGCCGATGAGACCACCTGTTAATGCCCCTGCTCCGGCCCCTGCAAGCCCGGCAGCAATTGGTCCTGCAACTACCAGCCCGAGACCGGGCAATAATACGTTGGATCCTATGGCGGCTACAGCTCCTATCAGCGCACCTATACCGCCACCGATCATAGAACCTGTTCCTGCATTTTCCATAGCCTTATCGCCTAATGCTGAATCATGGGCATCATTCTTAAAATATTTATCTCTTGTTTGGTCTGACATTAATACGTCTACATCATCATGAGTGTATCCACGTGCAGTCAGATCATTGTAAGCAGCCTCAGCGCTTTCCCTGTCATCAAATACTCTTGAATAAACTCTGTCGCTGTCGTAGTTATGACTTTGATTGTGTAAGTTTTCGTTGTGCATGTTTTCGTTTTCCATAGTTTTTATTTTTTAATAAATGAATAATGGTTGTTCGTATATTAAGAAGGAAAACCGTGCCATAGAATTTATAAATAGCTCTAAATAAGAAGTTTAAATTTATTTTCTCATAAATGTGAAGGAATATAAAACAGCGAAAGCCTGGCATGGCACACAGGCTACTATTCTAAAAATAGGGCTCTTAGATGTTTGCCAGCGTAAAACTACAGGACTTCCTATTACCTGTTTCTTTTTTTGAAAATGATATTTTAATTTTTATTTTTTACACATAAGTACTCATCGATCAACATTGATAAAAACAGCAGAAACGTTGCGGTTAAACCGTTCTCATCAATGCAGGTAACAGTAGCAGGCCGGACATGTTAAGCTTAAAACGCAAAAAGAAATACCTATAACGCTACGCTATCTGCCGCCAGAAAATTATGAAAATGTTTTTGTATGAAGGTAAATTTTCAATTACAGGTATTTACAGCGCTTGCAGGCGCTTAACAAGTTCAGTCATCTGCAAATTACTATCCAGTATGTTACCATTACCATCCAACAGGAATGTTTTGGGCAAGCCCGATACATTGTAGCCTAACGCAGCATAGCTCACAAATCCATGTTGTGCCAACAGGTTGATCCAGTTTGCCTGATCCTGTTTTACGGCATTGAGCCAGGCATGCTTGTTTTGATCCAGTGATACAGCCACTATTTCAAGGCCCTTGCTTTGGTAAGCATTGTACAGCTGTTTTAATTGTACATTCTTTTGCCTGCAAGGCCCGCACCAGCTTGCCCAGAAGTTAAGTACAATCAACTTCCCTTTTACGCCTGATAAAACAACTGTTTTGCCGTTGCTATCGGGTAAGGCAAGATCTGCTGCGCGTTTTGCGGCAACAGTTTTCCTGGCGTTGACAATTTCCATCAATGCGGCCTGATACTTTGTTTGCGGTGCATACGTTCGGATTGTATCTGCATATTGTTGTAATACAGAAAGGTCGTTTTCTGCCTGCGCATAAATGGCAGAGAGCAAAGCAATGGCGCTCCACGCATCGTGCTTGTGTGCGGTGATAAAACCGGCCAGTTTGTTTTTATAAGTTTTTATAGCGCCGGCGTATTTCTCCAGAATGATCTTTCTTTCAGCAGGCGTGTAATTGCCCCCTACCTCAGTCCTGTAGTAGAGCAAGGAGTCTTCATAAGCTTTCAGGCCGGTTGTGTATTGTACATATCCTTCAAGCGCGGATATGGATTCAAGCATGTTTTGGGCATTTGCTGTCATTGTAAATAGCCCGAATAGCAACAGCGATATGATTCTGCTGCACATTATTTTTTATGCCGGCTTTCTAAAATATCCATTACATCTTTTAACCGGAATCCTTTCTGGTTTAGCAATATCAGGTAATGAAACAACAGGTCGGCAGCTTCATTTAAAAAGAGGTCATCATTGTTGTCTTTTGCTTCTATCACCAGCTCCACTGCTTCTTCCCCTACCTTCTGGGCTATCTTATTGGTGCCCTTTTTAAAAAGGCTTGAAACATAGGACTTATCAGCATCCTCGCCTTTCCTGCCTTCTATAACCGTTTCAAGATAATAAAGGAAATCCGCTGATGTATTTTCCTCTGACCAGCAGGTATCCGCTCCTGTATGACACACAGGGCCTGCAGGCTCAGCTTTTACAAGCAATGTATCCTTATCGCAATCGGTCTTTATTTCCTTTAATAAAAGAAAGTTTCCGCTCTCCTCGCCTTTTGTCCATAAGCGGTTTTTGCTTCTGCTGAAGAAAGTAACTTTTCCGGTTTCATTTGTTTTATCAAATGCTTCGCGGTTCATGAAGCCCAGCATCAGCACGGTTTTGGTATTGCTGTCCTGGACAATTGCAGGCACCAGCCCGTCGGTATATTTTAAAAAATCAATTTCCATTGTTAAGTAGTTATGAGTAGTAGAGCCATCTACATTCTCATGGATATTTTTTTATCGTGTAAATATTTTTTTAATTCCCTGATCTCAATTTCTTTATAGTGGAATATGCCTGCTGCAAGCGCTGCTTCTGCCTTGGTTTGCTGAAAAAGATCAAGAAAATGCTGCTGTGTGCCTCCTCCGCCGCTGGCAATAACAGGGACTGAAACCGCTTCAGACAACTCTTTGGTAATGTCCAGCGCAAAGCCCTGCCTGGTACCGTCGTGATTCATGGAAGTAAGCAATATTTCTCCTGCACCCAGCTCTGTGGCTTGTTTTGCCCAGTCAATGCAGTTGATATCAGTTTTTAATCGGCCGCCATTGAGATACACATACCAGTTTCCATCCGCCTCTTTTTTAGTATCTATGGCTACTACCACACATTGGCTGCCAAACTGCTTTACCAGTTCACTGATCAGTTGCGGGTTGCGCACTGCTGCACTGTTGACAGAGATCTTATCCGCGCCGTTTTGCAACAAAGCGCTTACATCCTTTACGGAAGATATGCCGCCGCCTACCGTAAAAGGAATATTGATATGCCGGGCTATTTTGTCTACCAACTCAATAAACGTTTTGCGCTTTTCAATGGTGGCTGTGATATCGAGGAACACCAGCTCATCTGCTCCCTGCGCCGCGTACATACTGGCAAGCTCTACCGGATCGCCGGCATCGCGCAGTTCCACAAAATTTACGCCTTTTACAGTCCTGCCGTTATGTATATCCAAGCAGGGAATAATTCTTTTTGTAAGCATAGGCTGCAATTTAGCAACAAAAACGGAAATTGTTATCGTAAACAATAGCATCCCTCAGATAAAATATAGCAGGTAAATATTTTTCTAAAAAAAACTTAGCCCGGCGAAATAAGTTTTACCAATATTTTTAGCGCCAAATGCATTTTTATTTACTAAATTTGTTAGCAAATAATCTTTTTTCCATGTCTGAAAGAATAAGAGAGAAATTGCAGATTTTATCGGCAGCCGCCAAGTACGATGTATCCTGTGCATCCAGCGGCAGCAAGCGCGAAAATCACAATAAAGGACTGGGCAACAGCGCTTCTTCCGGTATCTGCCACAGCTTTACAGAAGACGGCAGATGTATATCATTATTAAAAATTTTGCTGACCAACCACTGCATATTTGATTGTGCCTTCTGCACTTCCCGCCGAAGTAACGATATCAAACGCGCTGCTTTTACCGTGGATGAGGTGGTAGAGCTTACCATGAATTTTTACCGAAGAAACTACATTGAAGGCCTTTTCCTGAGTTCGGGTATTTTTAAAAATGCCGACTATACCATGGAACGGCTGCTGCGCATTGTAAAACGCCTGCGGCTGCAAGAAAGATTCAACGGCTATATTCATTTAAAAACCATACCGGGCGCCAGCCAGGAGCTGGTGACAGAAGCTGGTTTGTATGCAGACCGTATGAGCATTAACCTGGAAATGCCTACCGAAGCGGGATTGAAGATGGTAGCTCCTGAAAAATCACACACAGAAGTGAGAAAAGAATTGTCGGTGATACAAAACCAGCTCATTGCGTTTAAAGATGAAAGAAAAATAATCAAGCATACGCCCAGGTTTGTACCTGCAGGACAAAGCACCCAAATGGTTATCGGCGCTACGCCGGAGTCTGATAAAGACATCATGTACACAGCCAATGAATTTTATAAAACCTATGCACTGAAACGCGTTTATTATTCCGGCTACCTGCCTGTAAACAACGATGCGCGCCTGCCAGCAATCGGAAGCCAGCCTCCATTGTTGAGAGAGAACCGCCTGTACCAGGCAGACTGGCTCCTGCGTTTTTATAAATTTGATGTGAATGAAATATTGAACGATAGAAATCCCAATCTTGATGTGGATGTAGATCCTAAGCTCGGCTGGGCATTGCGCAACCTGCACCTGTTTCCCGTAGATATAAACAAAGCAGATTACACAATGATTATGCGGGTACCCGGTATTGGTATTACCTCCGCAAAAAAAATAATCCAGGCCAGGAAGTTTGGCAGCCTGCGCACAGACCAGTTAAAAAAAATAGGCATTTCGTATAACCGTGCGCAACATTTTATTGTGTGCGCAGATACACCCTTGCGCATCAGCGACCCGGAAGCCATGCATATCAAAAAGGCTATCCTGCATAATGGAAATAGTAAATACAGGACTGTAACCTCTAACCAATTAAGCCTTTTTCAATGACCTGTATTTTTGATAATACCTTCAAAGGATTGTTGTGCTGTGTGTTTGAGCGGTATGAACGGAAAGCACGCAATGTGAAAGTGGTGCCCCAACAACTGCATACCCCATCGCTGATCAGTGATGAGTTAACTATTAATACAGATGAGGCAAAAGCGCTGCGCGTATGGAAAGGCCTGCAGAAAAAAATCACGGAAGAATGGCAGCTTAAGCTCTATTGCGCATTCCTTTCCGAATTGCCTGATGCATACCAGGCATTGTTTGACTGCATCTGCTACTTTTTCGATTCTAAACAAATTGTATATACCAACTATGGCAACAATCATATTCTTACCGTAAATAAAATTGCCCGCAAGGTATCAAGGGAGCAGCACCGCATGAAGGGCTTCATCAGGTTTCAGCATACCAGAGACAATATTTATTATGCTGCCATTGAGCCTGACCACAATGTTGTACCGTTGTTGTCAACGCATTTTAAGAACCGGTTTGCCGACCAGCAATGGATCATTTACGATAAGAAAAGAGGCTATGGCATATATTACAACCTGCATACTGTACAAGAAATCAGTTTTACTTTTGATGGAAGCCTCCAGAACGCTGAAAGCACAACACTGCCCGCATCTGTAGTGGATGAACCGGAAGTGCTGTATACCAGTTTGTGGAAAGATTACTACAACAGTACCAACATCAAAGAAAGAAAAAACATAAAACTGCATACCCAGTTTCTTCCAAAAAGATATTGGCGCTATTTAAGTGAAAAACAATAGCAAACGGAGAAGACTGATAGCGAATGAACATACCTGCCATCTTACTGTCGGCTGAGCCTTAAAATCATTTGCAGATATTGCCACAAGTATTACCAGCGCCTGCCATTCAGCAGCACGTAACTTTTCTATATTTAATTGTATAATTTGCCATAAAGCAAGCTATTCAAGAAAAAATTGCAGCAGATGATTTGATGTTGTTTAAAATGGCAGTCCTATACCCAGTTGCAGTGCATAGTTGTTTCTATACATCGGTCTTTCATTAAGCGGATTAATAGTAGCCGGAAATTCATTATTTCTCCAGGTAAAGTTCCATGGATCAAGCCATCCGTTATTTTCCAGCCGTGCCGGATCTTTTAGTTTAAAACCAATGTCGAATCTTATAAGAAAATAGCTGAAATCCACTCTCAGCCCCGTTCCCAGGGCAATAGCCAGGTCTTTGCCCAGCCTGTTGATACTGAATTCACTGTTGGGAAGTTCTTCCTGCCGGTGCACATTCCACACGTTCCCGATATCTGTAAACACTGCACCATTGAATTTCACGGAGCTGATATTGAACATCGGAAAACGGTATTCAAGGTTTGCTTCCAGCTGCATATCGCCGTACCTGTCGCGGAAAGTACTGGAGGTATCACTCAGCAACGAGCTTCCAAGCCCCAGTTGGCGCAGGTTCCAGCCCCGCATGCTGTTGGGGCCACCTGCAACGAACTGCTTAAAGAAAGGTAAGGTTTTACCAAACTTATCCAGGCGGTTGTAGTTGTAACCAACGCCTGCAAAGCCGCGCATGGCCAGCGTTGTTTTCCGGAAGTCAAAGTGTTTAATGTATTCAGATTCCAGCCGCAGGTAGCGGTATATATTAGCACGCCATGCAGGTATAAGGCCTGCCAGGGCGCCCGCTTCTTCTACGCCTACCCTGAAGAAATTGGTGCCGGGTATGCGCCGGTTGGGAAAAGTATAGCGCCAGCTTACCTGCTGGCTGATAACCGTACCGGTATTGAATGCTTTTGTCAAATAAGGGTTTTCTGAAAATGCCGTTCGCAGGAAACGCAGCGTATCTAAGCCATACAGCTCTATATTGAGCGGGCGGTAGAGCCAGGCCTGCCTGCCATGCTGCCATTCATATCCCCAGTTGGCAGTGACCGAACGCAGCCTGAAATAATCTTTGCGGTCAGTGTAGCTGGCATTTAAATTCAGTACCGTGCGCACATTGTTGTAATTCTTAGCGCGGATGCGTTCAAAAGGCACTATAAATCTCGGGAACACCAGTGACTGTCCTGCGCCCAGCTGCAGCGTCTGTAACAATCCACCCGGCGCATTGGAATTGGCAATATTTAATTCTACTCCGGCCCGCAGTGCGGTGGTAGCCTGTATGGCACGCCGCCATACATTCCTGTTTTTAAAACTCAGGTTCAGTGCCAGCCCGAATAAATTTGATCCGAAGAGATAATCCCCGCTGTTACGGCTTGCCTCCACATCCACAGTGGCATTGTGCTGCAACGCGGGCGCCATAAAGAAATTGAAATCAACGCTATCGCCCCGCACCACGTTTCTTGCGTCTACCTGCTGCCATGCGCCGATGGAACTGAGGTTGTTGATGGTTTTAAAATACATACTGTCATTGTACAACTCTCCCGGTGTAAGGTACAAGTGTTCCAGTATAGGCCTGCGGTGAAATTTTCCCAAACTCTGATAAATAGATATGTTACCACGGCGTGGCGTTGTGTACACATCGGTAAACCTGCCTGTATGCAACAGGATAGAATCCGGGATATCGGTAAATTTTGTTTCTGGAAAAAAATTGATCCTGCCTACTTTAAAAACATCAAAATCTCTTTCATCCTGCAAGGCAAGCGTAGAGTCTTCATTTTTGCGTTCTTTTATCAGCACTTTGGCAGTAGGCTGTTCTTTACGCCTGGCGGCTACTTCTGCCATTTTTACTGCCTGCTCAAAAGGATCAAGCGTGAGCTCCAGCAATGCGGCATCGGCTGTATCAACTTCTGCAATCAAATTATTTTTCCTTAAGAAATAATAACCATTGTTGCGGTAAATACCGGTAAGCCTGTCAAGTTCTGTGGAAAGTACAGTCCTTGTGAGCCTGCTTTTTCCACGCCTGATAGCAGATTCCTTCCTGTGGAGTTCAGAAAGTTGCTTTAGGTCGGGGTTATCAAAAGCATAGCCGAAACTGTCTATAATAGTGGGTTTTCCCGTTTTTATATTCATGCGCACAAAAGTTTTTTGCAGGTTTTTATTGCTGCTGTCAATGCGTACGCTGTCTTTTAGTGCTGAATTGTAAAACGATTGTGCCTGCAGGTAACCTTGCATATAAGCTATGGATGCAGATATATTGGCGGTATCAAATACAGGGGGCTTATCAAGCACAGTAAACACCAGGAACTTTTGCACGCGGTTGGCATACAGGCTGTCGTCCCAGTAGTTACCCAGGTTTTCCTGCAATGTTTTTCTTTCGTCAGCGGCTATATTACGATCAATAATTTTAACTTCGTTGCGGTAAACAAAAGGCACACCCGAGGGCGCATCCTTAATGGTTGTACAGGAGCTGACTGATAAAATCACCAGCATTAAAACAGCTGCCGTTGTATTGATTCTTTTTATAAAACGCATAAAGATGATCTCAAAAAATAATATCAAATATATACAAAGCCTTCATCTGAAAAAAAACAGGGATGAAGAGCATATTTTTATTGTTGAAGGCCCGAAAATGGTCAATGAACTTCTGCAATCAGGCCTTCAGGTTGAACAAATATACGCTGTTGATGGAAATTGGCTGCAAACTGATGGTGTAAATTCAAATGCACAGGTAATTTCCTCCGATGCATTAAAACAAATAAGCGGGCTGCGTACGCCCAACCAGGTGATTGCGCTGGCAAAGCAAAAGCCGCAGAGAGAGCCAGATGACAAGTTAATGATCATGCTCGATGGCATACAGGATCCCGGTAACCTTGGAACGATCATACGCATAGCAGACTGGTTTGGCATTCAACACATCATTGCTTCCGGGGATACGGCAGATGAATACAATCCGAAAGTGATCCAGGCAACCATGGGCAGTATTTTCAGGATCAATATCATGTATACAGACCTGGAAGATTTTTTGAGAGCCAATACCCTGAAAATATATGCCGCCATGCTTGATGGCAATGATATAACCCAACATCCGAAAATTGCAGAAGGCGTCATTCTCATAGGCAACGAATCAAAGGGGATAAGAGAAAACCTGCAGCGGTTTATTGCCGAAAAAATCACCATTCCTTCCAGGGGAAAAGCAGAGTCGCTGAACGCCAGTGTGGCTTTAGGGATCATTTTGTCGCATATGATATAAAAAGAATGGCTGACTTTTTACGTCAACCATTCTTCTAATTTTAATGCGTCTTGTACTGGTCTACCACCCGGGTAAGTACAGACTTGATCTTTTCCAAAGCACCGTCAAATGCATGTTTCAGTGTATCTGCATTGTGTGAGGCACTGTCGGGATTCCTGCCTTTTACCCTGGCCTCTATAACGCATCTTTTATCATCAGGCGATGATTTGGCCTTATTTTCATCTGAAAAATATACCTCTACGGCTGTGACGTACTCATCAAATCTTTTCAGGGATTTCTGTATCAATGCTGTGTACTCCTGCCTGAACGCTTCTGAACCATTAATATGGTTATCCGTGTTAATTATTACTTCCATACCTATGTGTTTTTATGTAACATAAAGTTACTCAAATCTTCTTAAAAGAAATATGGTTTAACACAAAAATTGCTAATAATAAGATTTTTGATTAAAAGATTTATATTCTATTTTTGCCCGCTTAGAATTCATACAAATGAAATACGTGAAAGACCCGTTCCTGTTGAGTTTGATTGCAGTGGTGATCCTTGCATTCAACTTTCCGGTGCGTGGCAGTGCAGCGGTATTCTTTGACTATCTTTCATACTTCGTGGTAGCATTGCTGTTCTTTGTGCATGGCGCTTTGCTCTCAAGGCAATCCGTTATTGCAGGCATCACGCACTGGCGGCTGCACCTGTTCATATTTAGTTGCACTTTTGTTTTATTTCCCTTGCTCACATTTACGCTGAGACCTTTGTTTGCTACACAGTTTCCAACCGAAATTATTGCAGGGCTTATTTACTTATCCCTGTTGCCTTCAACCGTGCAGTCTTCTATAGCTTTTACCTCCATAGCTAAAGGCAATGTGCCCGCTGCAGTTTGCAGCGCTTCGGTATCTAATCTTATCGGAGTGTTTCTTACGCCTGTGTTGGTAGGTGTCCTGATGAAGAATAATGCATCGGGCGCTGCCGCCGGCGGCCTTGAAACCATCAGGGATACCGTGCTTCAGATATTTGTGCCTTTTGTTGCGGGGCATTTGCTACACAATAAGATCGGCGGCTGGCTTGGGCAAAGACGACTGTTTACAAAGGCGGTGGATAACGGCACTATATTACTGGTTGTGTTCATTGCATTCAGCGAATCTGTGGTGAGCAACACCTGGGGAAATATTTCCACGATCATGTTGCTGAAGCTGATACTGGTGTGTAGTTTACTGCTTGCACTGGTTATGGTGATCATTTACAGTGTGGCAACTGCGATGAAGTTTAATCGCGAAGATAAGATCGCCATTCTCTTTTGCGGTTCAAAGAAAACACTGGCCAATGGTTTGCCGATGGCAAGGATCATTTTTTCAGGCATTCCGATTGCTGGGTTAATATTGCCGCTGATGATCTTTCACCAGGTACAACTGATGGTATGTTCATTCCTGGCGCAACGTTTCAGAAGAAATCTGGTGAAGCAACAGGTGCAATGATTCTTTTTGTTCCCGGCATTCACTTCGAGGCGAATGCCTACATGAGAACAATTGATTATTATACTGAAATATTGCAGCGTAAATTATGCAGGCATAGGCTATTCAGGATTCGGGCGAGGCGAATGCTTACATGAATATTACCTCTAATTAAATTATCCATTATCAATTATTAATTGTCCATTATCCATTCATCTCTCCTAACAGCTTATCCATTTCTGCATAGAATTTCTGCTTATAATTTTCATAGAACTCACCGGTAGCAGGCCCGCTGAATCCACTGTAGATTTTGCGTACAATCCCCTTGCGGTCAATGTAGATGAGTGAAGGGAATGCACTTATTTTATCTATTTGCGGCAATGTTTTCTCAGTTCTTTGCGGGTCTGAAACAGCAACAGGCGGCTGTAAGATGGGGTACTGTACATTGAACCGTTTGATGTATGGTTCCAGTAATTTTTTATTTTTCCCTATATCAGTTGTACGTTCATAAGCTATGCCGATCACTTCCAGGCCGCGTTGTTTGTTTTTGTTGTAATAATCGCTTAAGAAAGCAGTTTCGTCCATACAGTTGGGGCACCAGGAGCCCAGTATCTGTACCAGCACTACTTTTCCTTTGTATCTTTTATCATTGATACTGATCATTTCGCCTGTAGTGAGTGCAGGAAAAGAAAAGTTTAATTTATTCTCCCCGGGACGCATTTTTGATGCCGGTTCTTCCTGTAACTGAATAGCATCATTTCTTGTGGCAGACCATGATTGTTTGCCTGATATGCCTGAATACAGCGTACCTCCTGTAATGGTGTTCTTGTCTCGAATGGCTGCGGTAAGAAGCATAGCAAACCCACCGTCGAATACAGATAATTTTAATGAATCACCGTCTACAATGCCTTCCATATAACGGTAATCGCCGGTAGGCGTAAGTATTGTACCGGTAAGCTTTCCGCTTGCATGCTGTTTAAAAATCCCTATGCCGGTATCCTGCATATTTTCGCCCAGTCTTACAGACCATTTTCCTGAAATATCAGCGGTTGGCGGGCGCTTACTTTGGAAACGTTGCGTATTATCAAATGCTAAGGAAAACGGAATTATTGTAATCTTCTCTCCGGATCTTTTGTAGTAATTTCCCACAAGTTCCTGGTAGGAAGGTTTTACCATAAACCATGCATCAAAGAAAGGCATGGTCAGCTTTACGGAATCGCCGTTAAACTCAATTTCATCGGCGAGCAAGCGTTCTTCGGCATTGATAAAATGTACCTGTGTGGAGCCATTGACTGTAGCGGTCTCAAACTGGAAAGGGATGTTTATGCCGTCGGGCCTGTGGAGTTGTCCAAGCCACTTTCCTTCAGGGATGTCCTGGGCTAAAAGTTGTGAACTACCAATCAGCAGCGCGATAAGGAATAGTGTACGTTTCATCGGTAATCTTTTAATCTTTATTTATTTCCCGTCGTTATCAGGATGAGCGAATAGTTGAGCGAACCAGGTTTATACCGTTTGAATCATTGTCTTTTAGGACGATTGTAACGGCAGCACTCATGAAGATTGTTGTATACCTTGTCAGGAGCTGTATAGCTTTCATTGTCGTAGCCCGCTGCTGCTATACGTTTGAGTATTTCATCTTTGGTTGTTTTTTTACTATCGTAACTTATCGACGCTATTTTGGTGCGCTTGTCCCAGTCTACGCTGGCCACACCTGCCACATTGCCTGCCTTTTCAATAACGGATTCGCACATGCCGCAATTGCCGTATATTTTGGCGGTTTCTGTTTTCTGGTTTTTGATCTGTGCCTGTAATGACGTTGCTGCCACTAACATGATCGCCGGTATCACCAGCTTAAATAATTTATGCATAATAAATATTTTTTTATTGAATGATTGCTTGCTGCTCTTTTAACCATTGCTCTCTGCCGAAGCCGGCTACCACGTGCCTTTCGCTGTGGTACGATGAACGAACCAATGGCCCGCTTTCTATATAATCAAAGCCCAGTTCATAACCGATATTTCTTAACTCTTTAAACTCATCCGGATGTACGAAACGCACTACCGGCAAGTGTTTGGGTGTTGGCTGCAGGTACTGTCCAAGGGTGATCACATCTACTTTCACGGCTGCCAGGTCTTTCAAAGCTTCAATCACTTCTTCCTTGGTTTCACCAAGGCCCAGCATAATACCTGACTTTGTACGCATGCCGCCTTCTTTCAGGATGCGCAACGTATCCAGGCTCCTGTGGTATTTGGCCTGTATACGTACCTGTCTGGTAAGCCGCTCTACGGTCTCCAGGTTGTGAGATACCACTTCCGGATGTGCATCAATCACGCGTTGAATATTTTCTTTTTGAGCCCTGAAGTCAGGGATCAGTGTTTCCAGAGTCGTATCAGGATTCAAAGCTTTTACCGCCTTAATGGTGTTGTGCCAGATAATAGACCCGCCGTCAAGAAGTTCATCGCGGTCAACACTGGTAATCACAGCATGTTTCACTTTCATCAGGTGAATGGCTTCTGCCACACGCTGCGGTTCATCCCAATCCACAGGCAACGGCTTGCCGGTTGCAACTGCGCAAAAACCGCAACTGCGGGTACAGATATTACCCAATATCATGAATGTGGCCGTGCCTTCGCCCCAGCATTCGCCCATGTTAGGGCAGTTGCCGCTTTCGCAAATGGTATGAAGTTTATGATTGTCAACGGTATTCCTTACGCTCCTGTATTCCTGTCCTATCGGCAGCTTCACGCGCAACCAGTCAGGCTTCTTCACTCTTGTGTTATCGGCGGGAGGCGCACTGCACGGAGCGCTTACTGTCTTTAAAGTTTCTTCCATAAAATCAGTTGTTATCTTACAAAAATAAACAAATATGCCGACTTTATTTACCAATATACCCTTAAATGACAATCATACCGGATTGAATGACTTTTTATGCAAAATGTTTCAAATAATTCTTAGAGTTCCTTCGCCAGTTGCTGAAGCAGTTTTATTTTCTGGATATAAAAATCCTGGGTTGTATTCCATATAGGATCCTCTCTCACAGAATAAAAATGTTCATTTTCCTGAATGTTGCCGTACAGGATATCTCTGCCCTTCATCCAGACATCTGAATGGTAAAAATCCTGCAATACTTTCATATTTTTCGATATCTCTTTCAGCCGCTTACGGAATTGTATTACTTCCTCCAAATCTTTCTCTGCCTGGTATAAACGGGTATCCATATCGCGAAATGCCTGTTTTATTTTTTCAACTTTTTTCATGCGTATATATTTTAGTTCGCCGCTTTGCGGCTGTTTTTAATCGTCGCATGAAATAACCATTTTTTTTAGATTCAATATTCATTCACGGTATGCAACTTTGCTTATGGCTATTTCATGTGTTTATATTTTATTTTTCCTTTTGGCCACATGGAATTACTTCCAGTGAACTTTGTTTCGCTTATTCATCCGCAGTTGGTATGCAGGATCATGGCTCATATGATTTGTATATTTCAGGATTGTAATCAACCACATCCGGTTCGCTACCGATAGCTTCCATAGCGTAGAGCGATATGAGTTTAGAAGCATTGTTATCAAGCTGTGTCAATACCCTGTCACAGACAACATTTTTATGTCAGATCCTGTTTTTCAAAACGCCTATTTACTGTATGAAGCAACTCTTTTATCTCAAATGTAGATCATGATTTTCTGTAGTTGCTCATGGAGTTTTTAACAATGATTATTCCTGAAACGTAAAATGAGTTTTAATGAAACAAATGTCTAAGTTATTTAAAGGAATTCAAATTATTGCCTATTAAAAGTGCATTATTTCTCACACTTTTCCTGGCAATATGCTATATAAGTATAAAAACTGCAGATACTCAGGGGCGAAAAAGTAGCCATTTTCCCCTAAAAAGAAATTATTGATTCTGTGGGTTGAGGAACATAGATTTATGCCAAAGTTTTCGTATTAGTAATTTACTGCTAAAATTTATTTACAAAGGCTTCATGGTTCTTTAGATAGGCAGCTGTAAAGTTTATAGGCACTCCGAAGTCAGCAATTGTTATTTGCTTATTTATGTCATTGATGATCTTATTGAAGGGGTTTTCATCAGTTACTTCAAAGTTTTCAATTCCTTGTGTAATTGTCCGGATATTGGCATTTGAGAGTACCCGCATGCTTTTCTCATCTGCGGGTTTATTAGCAAGCATAGTCTCCAGGGCAGATTTAATATCTCCATAATCAGCGCGTGACTCAATAAGTACAATTGCCCTGCGGCCGAATTTAACCGAACTTACATATATAACATCATTCTTATCATATTGGTCAGGCAGGGGCTTCGCGATCAGGGCTTCCGGGAGATCCATTTCTATTGAAACGGCTATACGTGAAATATCCATACATACCAGTGTCTTCTTTGTCTTCCTGATGCTCTTTATACCGGTTAGTTCAGGCAAATTAATCTGTTGTCCAAACAATAGCGGCAATTGATTATAAGAAGATAATTCCCATATTGAATAAGAAAAGCTTAGGTTTTGAGATGGAGGCTTTATTTGTATGGCATTTTCCAAAGCTTTTTTCATATTCGGAAGTGATGGATTTATATCAATGGATTTCACCGGAACACTAAAACTAACCGTGATATCATTAAGCGGAACATCAATAAATTCATGCTGATCTTTATTCAGACTTTTAGCTGAAAGAAGTGCTCCTATAAACAATTTTTCCGGAGCTTTAGGGCTAAATTCAATTGCGGTATTTAATTGCGCAGCAGCTTTAATACAAAAGCCACATGCAACAATGCTCGCGGAAAGTAGCAGAAGTTTTTTCATGTGTTAATATTTAATTTTTTCTGTTTGTCACATGGAATAACCAAAACCTTAATCTTTATTATCATTCCCGGTTGGTAAAGATTCCTAATCTTTATGGTTTTTTCATGTGTATATTTTTTATTTTTTCTTTATAGTCACATGGAATAGCCTTTATTCATTCGCGGTTGGTATGCAAATTTGTTTATGGCTATTTCATGTCTATATATTTAATTTTTCTTTATGGTCACATGGAATAAGCAGCTTTTTAGATTATTTCATCCGTATACTTTTTGTGCTGCAATTATTCATAGATATATTGTACTCTAAGCCATATTGCAGTTCCTTTTTGGGATGAGAGATCAAGGTCAGCAGAACTTTTTAGAAAATATTCCTGCCCTGTTACTTTTATCGTGCTGAAACTGCTTTGTTTATTGATCATATAAAACCCGGTATTTAAAGCAAATGAAGTTTTATCATTTTTGCTGCCGCAATATTGCCATTGTTCGGTTATATCGTTGTAGACAAACAAATCAGATTTTTCCCATTTAATTTTGTAAGCTTCCACAACATCGTCGGATTTTACCATAAGGAGCGAATCCTTACTGAAACGCAACTCTTTGGGATGCCATGTAATAATACGTTTTCCAAAAAGAGCTTCTGCTTTTTTTGCCTCTATGGCTTCTGTTTTCCCATCATTTATCTGTTGTGTCTCTATCACTGCAGAAGACTTAAACTTGAGCGTGTAAGCCTCTGCAGGCTTTACAGGACTAACAGGATTATCTGGGGAACACCCCAATGATACTATTACTAAGAATAATATCAGCAAATGTAGTTTCATAAGTATGTTTTAAATTTATAAAAGCAATTGATGTCATTTTTATAACAGTAGATACTGAAAGTGTCAATGGATTAAGCAAGGCTTTTCTTTATTCACCAAATTTACTACAAAGGTATCATCAAAAAAATTTATAATAATCAAACTCGCACCACAAACAGAATTGGACTAAACAAGAAAATTGATCATATTTCAATTATACCAGTTAACTTGCATTATGCCTACACCCTATCAGCAGCTTTTTGATGTGATCAGCCGTGATGTGCAACTGGCCGACGATGATAAAAATGAAATAGCACAACGTTTTTTGCCGAAGGAATATAAAAAGAATGTATGCCTTTTGCGTGCCGGTGAAGTGGCAAAAGAAGTATATTTCGTGCTGGAAGGCGCTATCCATCAGTATTACATTGATGAAGCAGGCAATGAAAAAAGTTGCGCTTTTGTTTTTGAAAATGAGTTTACCACTGACCTGGAAAGCTTTTCCAATAAATCTATCAGCCCCTCTTATCTTACCACATTAAAAGCTACGAATTGTCTTGTGATCACCTGTAATGAGCTGCAGGAGCTGATTAAAAATGTTGCGTCTGTACATGAGTTTTTCCGGATACTGGTAGAGCGGATTGCTGCCATCAGCTTTCGAAGAACCAAGTCTTTACTATCGCTGTCACCGGAACAACGCTTCAATGAACTGATGCAGGAAACACCTGAAATTTTTCAAAAACTCCCTCAAAGGCTGATTGCACAATACATCGGCATGGCGCCCGAAAGCCTCAGCCGCATGAAAAGAAGAATGTATGAGCAGCAAAAGTCTTAACCACAGTCATCGTTTTGCAGCAGCAGTCATATCTATATTTGCAGTGAACCAAACAACGGAACATGCAAACGATTTTAGGCGCCGGCGGCGCCATAGGAACATTGCTGGCAAAAGAACTCAAAAACTATACACCCAAGATCAGGCTGGCAGCCAGGAATCCCCGGCAGGTACATAGCGATGATGAGTTATTTTCCTGTGACTTAAAAAATAAAGCATGCGTATCCGAAGCTGTAAAAGGCTCAGATATAGCATACCTTACTGCAGGGCTGACTTACAACCTGAAAGTGTGGAAACGTGAGTGGCCGGTAGTTATGGGCAATGTGATCAATGCGTGCCTGGAGCATAATTGCAAGCTGGTATTTTTCGACAATGTGTACATGTACCATAAAAACCACCTGGCAAACATGACAGAAAATACACCTGTAGCCCCACCCTCTGAAAAAGGAAAAGTGCGGCATATATTAGTTCGGATGATCGAAGACGCAATGGAACAGAGCGGACTGCAGGCGCTGATAGCCAGAAGCGCAGACTTCTATGGGCCGGGCGCAAACGCCAGTATATTGAAAATAGGCGTGACGGATAACCTGCTGAAAAATAAAAAAGCCTTCTGGCAGGCAGACGACGGTAAAATACATTCACTCACCTACACACCGGATGCTGCCAAAGCGGTAGCTTTATTGGGCAATACTCCCGATGCCTACCGCCAGGCCTGGCATTTGCCAACCAGCAAAGAAAAATTAACAGGAAAAGAACTTATCGCGCTGACTGCCGCAGCCATGAACAAAGAAGCGCGGCACTATGTCCTTAGCAAAACAATGGTCAGCGTAGCGGGGATTTTTGTCCCCATTCTGCGGGAACTGAAAGAAATGCTTTATCAATATGACCGTGATTATTTCTTTGACAGCTCAAAATTCGATCAGCGGTTCCAAATGCAGGCAACAAGCTATGCAGAGGGCATCAAAGCCGCTGTGCAAGCTGTTAGCGGCACATAATGTTGTAATAAATTTAGTGGTCAAATAAGTTTTTATCAGCATAAAAAAGATTGCCGTCTTCTATGCGTGCCGCGCTGGTGAAAGCGTGTTCAGAAGTTTTGCCAACGCTCATGATGTGCAATACTTTCCAGCCTTTTATTTTTAATTTATCTGAAATGATGGAACGGTGGCAACGCCACCACACAGCTTCTGAACACATATAGGCAACCCGTTTCAGCGATCCGAGCTTTTCCAGTTTGTGCAGCGCATCTTTAAAATCATCGGTCTCTGTATAGTCTGCATAGGCACGGAAACTCTCGTTTTTCCACCTGGTGTTGACAGAATTCTGTGCAGGTTTGCGCCTGCCTCCCAGGTTTTTCATATGCAGGTAATCTATGCCATTGGCGGGCATGGCGTTTTCAAGATGGTCTTTATTAAAATGCGGGAACCTTCTTGAACCCGGAAAATTCCTTACATCCACTAGTAGATCAATGTTACAACTATGCAGCATCTCCAGGAATGTCTCCAGTGAATGAGTAGAATGTCCGATGGTCCAGATGGTTTCCTGCTGATCTGTTTTGTGCATGATAAAATTTTTACAGTGATAAATCTATTCAAAAAAATTTATGTAGGTTTGAAAAAAATCATAAATAAACAATGAGATCAAAACATGCATGCCTCATTTTCTTTGTTTCGCTTTTTCTGCCTTGCTTTCTTGCAGCACAAATAACAGCACCATCCTTAGATACACTTATCAACAAAACGCGCGCTGCGTTTGATGTTCCGGGCATTTCAGTTGGTGTATTGAAAGATGGAACCGTAGTATATTCAAAGGGCCATGGCGTACGCTCATTAAAAAATAACCTTCCGGCAGACGATAAAACTTTATTCGGGATCGCCTCCAACAGCAAAGGTTTTACGTGTATTGCACTGGCTATGCTTGTGGACGAAAATAAATTAAGCTGGGATGATAAGGTGAGAAAATATATTCCTGAATTTACGCTTTACAATCCTTTTGTATCGGAGGAGTTTACCATCAAAGACCTGGTAACACACAGGTCGGGCCTTACCCTGGGCGCAGGCGACCTGATGTTTTTTCCGGAAGGCGGCAAATTTACCATACAGGATATTATTCACAACGTGCGCTACCTGAAGCCTGAAAGTTCATTCCGCTCTAAATTTCAATACAACAACAATATGTACAATATTGCAGGTGAAGTACTGCGCAGGGTGAGCGGAAAAACCTGGGAAGAATTTATTGAAACACGTATTTTAAAACCCGTTGGAATGGCCAGCAGTACTGCATCTTACAACCGCGTAAAAAACAACATCAACATCATTGATGCACATGCACCTGTTGACGGCAGAGTGGTGGCCATACCACACGACTGGAATACGCTGGCAAACCCTGCCGGCGGCATTATGAGCAATGTTGCCGATATGCTCGTATGGGCTGAATTCCTGATGAATGATGGCGTGACCAAAGATGGAAAACGCCTCATCAGTAAGGAACAGCTTCACCAGGTTTTCAGCTTGCAAATCCCTATAGCTACTGCAGCTAAGAACGCTTACGATACTAAGTTCAGCGGTTACGGCCTCGGCTATTTTCTCAGCGATATAAAAGGATATCAACAGATAACACATACAGGCGGGCTGATAGGTACGGTGACACAATTTATACTGATACCCGGCTTAAAGCTGGCCATTGTAGTACTGACCAACCAGCAAAGCGGAGCAGCATTCAACACCATTTCCAATACCATTAAAGACAGCTATCTCGGTATCAGTAACCGGGATTGGCTCACCACGTATTCCAACTCAACCATAAAGTTCAACAAACATTCAGACAGCCTGAAAGCGGCAGTTTATAAGCAGGTGGAGCAAATGAAAAGCAGCCCGCATAACCTGCCCAAGAAAGAACAGATAGCAGGAACTTACAAAGACAACTGGTTCGGAAATATTTATATCAACACGGTGGGAAATAAATTGCGTATTGCGTGTGAAAATTCACCGCGGCTGAAAGGCGAACTGCTGCCTTACAATTACAACACCTATATAGCCAAATGGGACGACAGGAGCTATGATGCTGATGCCTACGTGGTTTTTGGCTTTAATGAAAATGGCAAGGCCCAATCAATCAGCATGAAGCCGATCTCGCCGATTACAGATTTCAGCTTCGACTTTGAAGACCTGGCACCTGTAAGAATTGACTAAGCTTCCAGTATTTGTTTTTTAAGCCGGCAGCGTTTGATGGCATCTTCTGCTTTCTCAACCTGGCTGAGATCGTACTCTTCAATGGCCTGTTGTTTAAATTTCTCTATAGCTTTGTCGAACTGGCGGATGTCTTCATAATAGTATCCCCACTCCCTGGCAAGTACAGCCTTATTGATGCCCGGTATGGTATCGCATAGCTGCAGGTGTTTGTGCAGCTCGTCATAACGTGCCAGCTTGGAAAGCAGGTATGCATAGTTTAAATACGGAGCAGGATAATCCGGTGCGTATTTTAATGCCAGCTTGTAATGTTTCTCAGCTTTCACCGCATCGTCTTCTTTGGTATTGTATATCCACCCCAGATGGTTGTGCGCCTTGCCGTAGGTAGGTTCACGGTCCAGGATGCTTAACAGTAATGCCTTTCCTTCTTCTATATGATTGTCGTTTATAAGCCGGTCTGCTTCCTCAAAATCGTTTTCTAAAGCGGGATCGTAATTTTCCATAGTTTAAACTTTAGCTTTCAAATATTTCTTTTTTCTTGCGGCATCTTTGTATCCTGTCCAGCGTTGCTTCCAGTTCTGCAATGTCGTATATCAGCATGCCATAGTCTTTGTATTTTTCTATAGCCTGGTCGTATTTCTGGCGTTGTTCGAGCAGGTAAGCCCACTCAAATGCAAGCATAGACTGGTTTACATTCAGCGTGTTGCATTTTTTTAAACGAGCCTCAGCCTCATCAAGCCTGCCATTTGCCGATAAGAAGCTGGCATAATTAAGATTTGCTGCGGAATAATCAGGGCCGTATTTCAGGGATAAAAGGTAGTGTTCTTCTGCTTTGGCAACATTCTTTTCCTTATGCTCGTACAGGAATGCCAGGTAATTTTGCGCTTCGTAGTGGCCTGGATTTTTAGTAACAATGGCAATAAGCTTAGCCTTTGCCTCCGGGTACTTTTCTTCCTGGTACAACTGCTTTGCAAATTCATATTCATCCACAATTTCGCCGGTAGCAGTTATCTCTGCATCTGACAGGAAATCCTCTTTATTTACAATGGGGAGGTATTTTACAATCTCGCCGTTTTTTAAAAGGAATAAAGCATTAACGATTGGTTCATTCTTATTGCTATGATCTCCAAAATTAAGCAGGTGCAGGTTGCGGAAATAATTGTAGAGCTCATTAGAACATTTGTTGTCAACCACATACATCATGGTTCTGCGTGGTATTGAAACCAGCAGCTCGTCTGTGTTCAAGCGTCTTTGCGCTTCGCGCATACATTCAGGTGAAAGTATTTTTTCGCTGCTGAAACGCCCGCCTGATATTGTCAGCATTTTACCGTGGCCGGTATCTGTTTCTGTAAAGGCAGCGGGATACTGGTCAATATTTTCGTAGGCCTTTTTTATAGCCGCTTCCGACGCTTCTTTGCTAAGCCGGTCAAGCTCTGTGTAAGTAAAGTATTTTAGTTCAGGCTGATCATAAGCGAAAGTTACCACCACTTCCGGCGCCTCCGTAGTGCCGAACAAAGTCTGCCGCACCACTGTATTCAACATCTGCCAGGAGCCGTGATGAATTACCGGGTAGAGCAATGCAGGTGTATGATCCTGCACAGCATTCCTGGTTTCCGGCGTATTTTTATTCTCAAACAGTCGTTTAAAAAAACTCATAATATGCGTGTGTTATTAGCTTAAATTTCGTACTAAAATAAAAAAATTATTGATAATAGTTTTAAGGGTTTACGTATTTAACTTTTTTATGATAAAAAAATGCAGGGTGTGAACCTGCATCCATATTTCTTTAACCAGTTCCTGTTATTCATGGTGATGCGGTGCAATGCTGTTCGTCCAGTTTATCAGGGTTTGCTTCTGTGCATCGCTAAGTATTGCATCGCTGTGAATGATGGTATATGACTGTAAAGGCATCTCGTTTTTCTGGATAACTTCCCTGGTTTCTTCAATCTTGTGCAGGCGTTTTTCCGGGCTGTATGCAGCAAATTCATCAAAATTCAGTTCTCTTTTACCATCTTTAACGTGATAAGCCAGGTACATGGCTACAGGTTGTATACGGTTGTACCAAGGGTATTGGGTATTGTTGGAATGGCAATCGTTACAGGATGTTTTTAATATCTGCTGCACGTCTGGCGGCACATCATAAACTTTGGTGATACTGTTAGGGCTGTCTCCTGCGGCAATGTTTTTTTGGGATGGTATGAATTGTATGGCAATGATTATGATCAATAAAACCAAAAGTACTTTTTTCATTTTTATTAATTTTTAAAGTTTGTATTGTAAAACTAATTTTATTCTTCTTCTCCTCCTTTCATAGCTCCTAAGAGATTAAAAGCGCCGTTGATAACGATTCTTTTGTTGAAGAGGCTGTCTGTCTTTAAGGAAACGAAACCGTCTGCAGCAGCGCCTGTCTGCACGCCCGTCATTACAAATGTACTGTCATTGTTTGCCACAAATACATAGTCGTTACCTTCAAAATGTACCACTGCATGTTCGGGCACAGCCTTTGACTGATAATTTAAAACATCGAACTCTGCATTTAAAAACATTCCGGGAATAAGGTTTTGAGATGCATTCAGGAACTGGCAATAGACAACAGCGCTGCGGTTATCGTTGAGGTTTTTAGATACCAGCAATACGCTCACCGGGTACTTTTTATCGGGGTCGTTGCTCACCCATACCGTGCCTTTCATGCCCGGCTTAAAACGCATGATGTCTTTTTCAAAAATGTTGATAGCTGCATGCAGATCATTTGGATCGGTAAGTTCAAACATTACTTCAGAAGCGTTCACATATTTACCAATGTTCACATTTACTTTCGATACAAAGCCTGATATAGGTGCGTATATGTTCACCCTGCGGGTAATGTTGTTCAGCGATACACTTTCCGGCCTGATGTTGATGATGCGCAATTTCTCCGCCAGTGATTGTATCTGTACCTGCAGCTGGTTGTATTCGCTCAATGCAAGCTGGTAGCTTTTTGTGCTGGTTGCGTTACTTTCGCGCAGGTCTTTTTGTCTTTCCATATCTGCCTTGGCATATTGCATTTTTGCCCTGGCAGAAAGGTAGTCTTCCTGCAATTGTACATAGGACGGGTCTTCCAGCACGGCAATAACCTGTCCTCTTGCTACACGCATGCCCTGCATCAAGCGGGTACTTTTTAAATAGCCGCCCATTGGTGCACTTACGGATACCAGGCTTTGCGGCGGCACATCTACCAGGCCGCTTGCCTGTAAAGTCTGGCGCAGGTTCTGTTCGCCGGGAAATGATAACTGGATATCTGCATTCCTGATCTGTTCTTTATTCAGTATGATGGTATCGCCGTGTATCCTTATTTTCTCCTCTGCTGCTATCTCTCCTTCTTTTGCCTTGCTCTTGCAGGCAAAGATGGTGCAGAGCAACAAAGCTGTATATATAAATTTATTCATTACTAAAACTTATTTGGTTGATAAATATTCCAGGCCGGTCAGCGCATCATTGTACCTTTTCATGGCATCAACATAATCATTTAAAATACTGATAGCACTGTGAAACAATGTACTCCATTCTATATAATTGATCTCGCCATTACGGTAGTTCGCGTTAGCTGTTCTGATGATGGTTTCAGCGTGCGGCAAACCAGTGCTGCGGTAATATTCCAGTTCGGACTTACTGCGTTCAAGATCGTTGTACCTTAAGGTCCATTCTTTAAGCAATTGCATTTTCGCCAGTTCCAAATTAGCATCTGCAACATCCTGCATCAGCTCCATAGCCCTGATCTTTGCGCGCTGTGCCTTTGTGAAAATCGGGATATGTATGCCTGCTTCTACGGAATGAAAACGCTTTGAAGCGTCATTGTAGGTTGATGTTTTATCTTTTGTCTCGTACCAGCCGGTAATGGATTGATTGTTGTAGCCGAAGAAAATACCCGGCAATAATTTAGACCTTTCTACATCTGCCTGCCCTTTGGCTATTTCTTTTTCATACGCTACCACTTGCAGGTACGGGTGCTGCAGTATGGTTTCTTCTGAAAAATAATGATTGTTTACGTTCAGCGAATCTGCCGGTTCAAACAGACCGTCTGTATGCATGAGTATCCCAAGATTCTTACGATAAGTATGTAAGTCAATATCCAGTTGTGCTAATTGCATTTGCAGGCTGGCCATCTGGCTTTCCAGCGAAGTTTTCTCCAACAGGTTTGTCTCACCTTTTTCATAACGCAACTGTGCAACCTTCCTGTAATCGGCAACAATGTTATTGATCCTTTGCATCAGTTGCTTTTTGGCGTTAAGGTATTGCACCTGTACATAGGTGGACTTTACTTCTTTAGCCAGCAGAGCTTTGTCCAGCGTCAGCTGGAGCCGTGCTGCCTGTAGTTGCTTTTCCAGCAATGTGTTTTCACGCTTGTATATCACCGGCAGCGACAGGCTCTGGCTTACAGAAAATTTCGTGTCAAAAGCAGGGCTGTTCACATTGCCGGCTTCTGCTGAAACTGTCATGGGATCAATGATGCGGGCGGTATTGAGCATGGCTTCCCTGTACAGGATGTTTTTTTGTGTAGGGCCCAATTGCAAACTTTGGTTGCTGGCCGCTGACAGCGCCTGATGCAATGATATGCGCTGCAATGCCTGTGCATTTGCATGACTGAATCCAAAAACTGAACACAGCAGTATCACAGACACTCCCACAACAGGCCTGGTATTGATTTTATTTTTTCTTAAACGTTCCATAAGCAGGTATAATGCAGGTAATTCAAATAGTGTAAGCATGGTAGAGGTTATGAGTCCGCCAATAACCACCGTAGCCAGGGGTCTTTGTACTTCACCACCAGCGCCCGTACTCAGTGCCATAGGCAGGAAACCAAGCGAGGCTACAAATGCCGTCATCAATACAGGGCGCATCCTCTTTTCCGTGCCTTCATAAATTGCTTTTAAAATATTGGACTCAGTGAAATCATTGTAGGAATTTTTCAACCGGTTTACTTCTGATACAAGTACTATTCCATTCAATACAGCCACACCAAACAGAGCAATGAAGCCTACACCGGCAGAGATGCTGAATGGCATGCCGCGTATCCACAATGCCAGTATACCCCCCACAGTGGATAATGGGATAGCCGTAAAGATCAGCAGGCAATATTTTATTTTCTTAAATGCGAAAAACAGCATCAGGAATATCAGCGCCAGCGCTACCGGCAATGCGATGGCCAGGCGTTGCGAAGCATGGTTCAAATTTTCATACTGCCCCCCGAAGGTGATTGAATAGCCAACAGGCAATTTTATTTTGTCTGAAGATTTGTCCTGCAACTCCTTCACAACGCTTTCCACATCCCTCCCTCTCACGTTGAAACCCACGGTGATCCTGCGTTGTGCATCCTCGCGCTGGATCTGGTAGGGACCGTCTTCAACAGAGATGTCTGCAACCAGGTTTAGTGGTATCTGCATACCGCCTGCAGTATTGATCTGCAGGTTGCTGATATTGGATGCGTCTTTGCGCAGGCTGTTATCCATCCTTAATACAAGGTCGAATCTTTTATCTTCCTCAAACACAACACCTGCCACACTTCCGGCATATGCTGTGCTCACACTTTTGTTTACATCTTCTATAGTTACACCATAGTTTGCCAGCGCCTGCCTGTTGTAGCGGATCACAACCTGCTGCACGCCGCTGACAGTTTCCACATAGAGGTCTTTTGCACCGTGAATGGTTCTGATAAGTTTGCCGATCCTGTCTGCATAAGCGGAAAGTGTATCCAGGTTTTCGCCGAAAATCTTACACACTACATCCTGTCTTGATCCGGTCATCAGCTCATTGAAACGCATTTGCACCGGAAACTGGAAGCCTACGCTCAGGCCGGGTACATTCTTTAACTCTTCACTCATTTTCTCCGCCAGCTCAGGAAAAGTTTTTGCGGATGTCCATTCCTTTTTATCTTTTAAAATCACCATCAGGTCAGCGGCTTCCATAGGCATAGGATCCGTAGGCACTTCAGAGGAGCCTATTTTCCCCACTACCATGTTTACCTCCGGGAACTTTCTTTTTAAAACACCTGATGCTTTCTGCACCATAGCCGTCGTATTGTCGAGTGAAGAGCCGGTAAGGGCTACAGCCGACACCGCAAAGTCGCCTTCTTCCAGTTGTGGTATAAACTCTCCTCCCAGAATAGTAAGTAGGTAAATGGAAGCGGCGAACACAACTATGGAAACCGCAACAATGAGCTTAGGTATTTTCAATGTCCATGTCAGCACAGGCTTGTACCACTTGTATAATAGAGCTATCATCTTATCTGCAAAATTATCCTTGCCGCTGATCTTCCTGCTGAGTAGCAGTGATGTCATCATAGGCACATAGGTAACCGATAAAATGAAAGCGCCTATGAGTGCGAAAGAAACTGTCTGCGCCATTGGCTTAAACATTTTTCCTTCAATGCCCTGCAGCGCAAGAATCGGCAGGTACACTATCAGGATAATGATCTGTCCGAAAACCGCGCTGTTCATCATTTTTTTAGATGATGCCTCCACTTTAAGATTCATCTCATGCTGCGAAATAATGGTTCTCTGCCCCGGTATAGCGCTATGCTTCAGGCGATGCATCACCGCCTCTACAATGATCACAGCGCCGTCTACCAGCAACCCGAAGTCAAGTGCACCCAGGCTCATCAGGTTGCCGCTCACGCCAAATAGATTCATCATGATAAAGGCAAACAACATAGACAGCGGTATTACGGATGCCACAACAAACCCCGCACGCAGGTTGCCGAGGAAGAGCACCAGCACAAAAATCACTATCAGTGCGCCTTCCAGCAGGTTTGTCTTTACTGTGTCAATGGCATTGTTTACCATTTTTGTACGATCCAGGAAAGCCACGATCTCCACGCCTTCGGGTAAAGTATTCTCAATCTTCTTTATCCGTTCCTTAATATTTCTAATGACTGCATTGCTGTTGGCGCCTTTCAGCATCATTACCACAGCGCCGGCTACTTCCCCTTCTTCATTATAGGTCATAGCCCCGTAGCGTACAGCCTTGCCGATCCTTACAATGGCTACATCACGTACCAGAACAGGCATAGCGTCCGGCAACTGTTTCACTACCGTATTTTCAATATCCGCAGTGTTGTTTACCAGTCCTTCCGTCCTGATGAACAAAGCCGTCGGCCCCTTTTCAATATAGGCGCCGCCTGCATTCTGGTTATTTTTAGCAACTGCATCATACACTTCAGCCACAGTCACATTCATACTTTTGAGGCGGGCAGGATCTACCTGTACTTCGTATTGTTTCAGGTTGCCGCCGAAACTGCTGACCTCTGCAACCCCCTCTGTGCCTATGAGCTGCTTACGGATAACCCAATCCTGTATGGTGCGTAAATCTGTAAGGCTGTACTTATCTACATATCCTTTTTTGGGTTTGATGATGTATTGATATATCTCTCCCAACCCGGTAGTAACGGGCGCCAGCGAAGGCATACCCATGCCTGCAGGTATTTGTTCTTTTACTTCCGTCAACTTTTCAGAGACCTGTTGCCTGGCCCAGTAAACATCGGTATTGTCATCAAAAACAATGGTGACGATATTTAATCCGAAACGGGAAAAACTTCTTTGCTCAATAATTCCCGGGATATTCCTGGTTGCCAGTTCAATAGGCACACTCACGAAACGTTCAATGTCGTTGGCTCCCAACGCAGGTGACACTGTAATGATCTGTACCTGGTTGTTGGTAATATCCGGTTGCGCATCAATAGGTAATTTGGTAAGCGAATAAACTCCGAAAACTATTAATGCCAGTACCAGTAAACTAACCTTGAACTTATTATTGATGGAAAATTCAATAATTCTGTTTAGCATATTTCCCAATTATGATTTGTAATCAGACAAAGGCTGTAAAGGCATAAGACTGATTTAAAAAAATGAATATCTAAATGGTTACAATAGCCGGAAGCTACTGTTTATGCTAATTTGGGAGGCTGGAAAATACCTTTTGTAAAAAGAGAACTGTGAAATTGTTTTTTAAATGCCGGATAGGAAACTTTTACGTAAATCTTTAATTTGGAATGAAGATGGTAAACGGGAGGCACTGCAAAAGCAGTGAATGAAATACAATTTTCAAAAGATTTGAAAGGCAAACGCTGATCATCCTCGTAATCAAGATCTATCACGTCTTTTCCGTTATAATGGATCACCAGAAAATCAATGAATGACATGGAAGGATGCTCCGCCTTGTGCTGTTTAAAATGTTCTATGAGAATAGGGAACTTCAGTATCTGGCATGCTTCGGTAGCGCCGAAGGTGTAAACACAAATCAATAATATGGCCAGTATTCTTTTCATTAATTCAGTTGCTCCTGTTCGTCTTCTTCTTTACTCATATCATCGAGTGACTTAATACCTTCCAGCGGACGGCTGCTTCTGCCCATCTCGAGTATCCAGTCTTTACGCTTAAGCTCAAAGTTGGTACCCAGGTACAATCTTTTCACCTGTTCATCGCGTGCAAGCTCTTCGGCTGTGCCGTGTTTGAATATCTTACCTTCAATCAGCAAATAAGCCCTGTCGCAAATAGAAAGTGTTTCGTTTACGTTGTGGTCGGTAATGAGGATGCCGATGTTCTTATATTTTAATTTAGCTACAACTCCCTGAATATCTTCAACAGCAATAGGATCTACGCCGGCAAAAGGTTCATCCAGTAAAATAAACTTAGGGTCTACGGCCAATGCTCTGGCAATTTCCGTTCTTCGGCGCTCGCCGCCGCTGAGGCTGTCTCCATTATTTTTTCTTACATGGTGCAGGTTAAATTCATCCAGCAGGCTTTCCATCTTTTGCCTTTGTTCCTTCTTGGAAAGTTTGGTCATCTGTAACACTGCCAGCAAATTATCTTCCACGCTCAGTTTCCTGAAAACAGAGGCTTCCTGCGGCAGGTAACCAATACCCATCTGCGCGCGCTTGTACATCGGCAGTTTGGTAATATCCTCTTCATTAAGGTAAACAGTTCCTGCATCAGGTTTTATCAATCCTACCACCATGTAGAAAGAAGTAGTTTTACCTGCACCGTTTGGTCCAAGCAGGCCTACAATTTCTCCCTGCTGCACATTTACCGAAACATGGTCAACAACAGTCCTGCTCTTATACGTTTTTACGAGATCTTTAGTGTGTATGGTAAGGCTCAAAGCGTAGAATTTAATAGCAAATTTAATGCTTTTTCAGGAATTGGATAAAATAAAACAGCCAATTGCCGCAAACTGCTTAGCGCCATGGTTTTAGCAAATATCCAACAGGTTTTGTCAACATGCTGAATATTTTTTAATGAAGATTATTTTACACGCAGCATTTCCAGATCGCGGTAAAATGCAGGATAAGATTTTTTTACAGCATCGGCCTGTTCTATGATCACATCGCCGCCGGCACGCAATGCGGCAACTGCACATGCCATTGCAATGCGGTGGTCATTGTGTGAATGCACTTGCGCAGATCGCACCTGCTGCAGACCTTCCACGATCATCAGGTTGTCCTGGAGGCTGATGTTTACACCGAGTTTAGAAAATTCTTCCATCAGCGTTTTTGCGCGGTCGCTTTCTTTGTGTGCCAGGCGGTGTACGCCTTCAATGACAGATTTGCCTGTGCAAAAACTTGCCAGGGCCACCAGCGGAGGAAAAAGATCCGGGCAATCCGTAGCATTGATCTGGAAAGCTTTTAAACCTGCTGCGGCGCTTATTTCAATTTCATTTTCGCGTACAGACATACTGCAGCCTGCATCCATCAACGCTTCCAGGATTTTTTTATCAGCCTGCGCAGAAAAAGTATCCAGTCCTTTTACAGTGATGTTGCCTGCGACTGCGCCTGCAACCAATAAAAAAGCTGCCCCGCTCCAGTCGCCTTCAACGGTGTAATGCACTTCGCCTGGGGGCGCGCATTGAGAAGAAGTAAAATGAAATGACTTATAATCGTTGTTTACGGGCACGCGCAAACCAAAGTCCTGCAACACTTTCAGCGTAAGGTCTATGTATGGCCTGCTGTTGAGGTTGTTTACAGTGATGGTTACATCCTGCGCATCTGCGGCTGCATAAGCAAACAACAGCCCCGTTAAAAACTGGGAACTCAGCGAGCCGTCAATAGTAATATCTTTAGGAACCAAACCGCCGGAAATTTCTATCGGGAGCCGGCCCTGACTGGACTTTACCTGTACATTTAATTGAGGCAATACTTCATCAAAAAAATACATAGGCCTGCAAAGCAGGCTGCCCTCACCGGTAATTTTTACCGGAAATTTGTTCAGCGCAGCAATTGGCGTAAACATGCGGATACCTAAACCGCTTTCACCAAAATTAATTTGTAAGTCTTTTGCAGCCTGAGCTTCAGAAGAATCAACCAGCAAGGATCCATTATCCTGCCTGCTTACTTTGGCGCCCAGCAAACGGATCACGTGTAAAGAAGCCATATCATCATTGGAAATTCCCGGGTTGTATATCCTGGAAATACTTTTACTGATCAGTGCCGCAGCACAGGCACGCTGCATAGAACTTTTAGACGCAGGTGCATAAACATTTCCCGAAACCCTGCCGGGAGAGATGGAAACGGTGGCTGGAACCTGTATATTATCGTTCAACATTTTTTTCTTTTAAAACATAAAAACCAATTTCTGACGGGTGATCCAGTACATAACTGTTTTTGTCTTCCTGCACCAGCATCTTTATCATCATCACATCTCCGATTGCGCCGACAGTTAATATATAACCCGCGAGTAATAACAAAAAGTTGCTTGTAAATACGGCAATTACGGAAGGTAATATACCTAATAAGATCAATGGCATAATGGCCGAAACCATGTACTGATGGCGCTTTAGCGGCTCTTTGCAATGGCAGTAAAATGCAAATACTGGTTTGGTAAGTACGCCAAACTTTATAGATTTGAAACCATTCTTTGCAAAAATGGCAAAGAAAAAACCATGCACTAGTTCATGCAGGCAAATACCTGCGGCAATCATGCCAACAAACCCCAGCAATATCCAGAAAATGCCTGCTACACTTTTCCCTGCGAACACATTTGCCGACGGGTCATCTGCCAGGCTGTAAAATGCTGAGCCATATACTATCAGTGCAACAACGGCAACAACCCAGGAAAGCAATTGCATTTTCCTGAGGTTGATTGTTCTTTTCTCTTCTATGTACTGATCAGGTGAATACATTATTTACTGACTGCCTCCATTACAGAAGCTATCTGTTCTAATTTCAATGGCTGATACAACGCTTTACCGATTTTTTCCAGCAACACAAAATTGATAACCTCATTCACACGTTTTTTATCGGAAAGAATTTTGTTTAAAGCATCTGCTGCATCATAGTTGAAAAAAGCGGTGAGCCCGTATTGTTCAATGATCCTCACCAGGCGTTCCGCCGCTTTGAAATCGAGCAATTGCTTAGAGAGGTAGGCTGCAAAAACCATTCCCACCGAAATAGCATGGCCGTGCGGAAGCTTGTAAGTGTTCTCAATGGCGTGGCCTAAAGTATGCCCGAAGTTCAGCAATTTCCTGTCGCCCTGTTCCAGTTCATCTTGCTGCACTACTCTGGCTTTCAGCAATGCATTTCTCTGAATTAGTTTTGCGAGTAGTTGCTTATCCTTCCGGAAGTCTTTCACCGTGTGGCTTTCAAGCATTTTAAACATGGCGGCATCTTTAATAGCTGCATGTTTTATGATCTCTGCAAAACCATTTATCCACTCTTGCTGTGGCAGCGTTTTCAGCAAAGTATAATCGTACAATAAGAATTTTGGCTGGCGGATCACGCCGACCATATTTTTATAGATACCCACATCTACGCCGTTTTTGCCGCCAACAGACGCATCTACCATGGCAAGAATGGAGGTAGGAATAAAGCCGAAGCTAACACCCCTCAGATAAACAGACGCTACATAGCCGGCAATATCTGTAACTACGCCGCCGCCTAAACCAATGATGGTTGATTTCCTGTCTGCGCCGGATTCTATAAGCTTTACAATGACCTCATCAACTGCCTGCTGATTTTTAAATTCCTCTCCGGCACGCACCAGTATTACATTCCAGCCCTTTAGTTTTTTTTGATGATGATGATAAACATTGTCATCTGTGATAATGAATGCAGCAGACTTATCAACAATGCCGGCCAGTTCGTTGATGGCACTGTCAAAATAAAAAACAGTAGATGCCGAAGCGTACCTGACAACTTTTTTATTCATTCATGATCCTGTTCTGGTGAGCAATACTTTCCATGTGAATGGCATCAAAATATTTGGTTACAAACTCACGGCTCAGGCCTTTTTTCTCGCCTTTGGCAATAGCCTTTTCCAAAATTTCGTTCCAGCGGTTGGTCTGTAATATGGTGATCTCATTGTCTTTCTTATACCGGCCGATATTGTCTGCCACCTGCATTCTTTGGGAAAGCAATTCAACAAGTTCATCATCGAGGTTGTTGATCTGCTGGCGGAATTTTTCCAGGGCAGCGTGGTCAATATTTTCTTTGTCTTCCTTACGCCATACGATATGGTTTAAAATATCTTCGAGCTGTGCAGGTGTTACCTGTTGTTTTGCATCGCTCCACGCGACATCAGGCGTACAGTGCGACTCAATGATCAACCCGTCGTAATCC
Source organism: Haoranjiania flava (assembly GCF_025631005.1). Lineage (NCBI taxonomy): Bacteria > Pseudomonadati > Bacteroidota > Chitinophagia > Chitinophagales > Chitinophagaceae > Haoranjiania > Haoranjiania flava. Next base: position 162,968 of record NZ_JAOTPL010000004.1, on the reverse strand, counting down.
AGGTCTATAGCGCGTTGTGCTACGCCTAACAGGCCTTCCCTGTTGCCACAAATGTGTGAAGGGTCAGCAATAAAAGGCAGTTCGGGATAACGCATTTTCATTTCAATAGCCAGGTGCCACATAGGCGGGTTGCGGTATTCCGTATTGCCATACACCGCAAAGCCGCGATGTATCAGGCCTATATCTTTTATGCCTGCGCGGTCAATCCGTTCTACAGCGCCTGTCCATAACTCCAGGTCAGGATTCAACGGGTTTTTGATAAGCACCGGCACTTCCACGCCCCGCAAAGCATCGGCAATATCCTGCACGCTAAACGGGTTTACGGTTGTACGGCCGCCGATCCACAAAATATCAATACCGAACTCCAAAGCATTTTCAACCTGCTTGGGCGTGGCAACCTCAACAGCCATCAGCATTCCGGTAGCTTTCTTTGCTGCCTGCAACCAGGGCAGGCCTTTTACACCAATGCCTTCAAAGCTTCCCGGGCGTGTCCGCGGTTTCCAGATACCCGAACGCATTACATCTACCTTTCCTGTTTTTGCAAGCCCTATGGCAGTCTCCATGATCTGCTCTTCAGACTCTGCGCTGCAAGGGCCTGATATAATCAACGGACGCTTCTTCCATATTTGCTGCACCTGTTCTTTTTGCTGTTGAATTTCTTCTGTATTCATAATGTGTGAATTTATAAATTTTAGCTTTATTTTCTTCTCGGACCTACACTGTCCGCATCATTCATCCTGATTTTTCTTCCTTTGAATTTTTTGCCGTCAAGTGCGCGCACCATCTGGTTTGCAGCTTTCTTGTCTATTTCAATCCAGCTATTCATTTCCTTCATATCAATCCTGCCCAATGAGCTTTTTTGCAGGTCGGATATATCCAGTATGAATTGTATAAAGTTTGCTTTATGGAAGCCGTCTTTGGTGCCCAGGTTGATGAACAATCTCGTGGTATCACCTTCAAAATCTCTCCTGTCGGACTTTCTCTCCTTACCTCCCCTCTCAAAATCTTTTTTATTTTTGGACCTGTCATCTTTGTGAATGTTCAGGTCTTCTGCGTGCTCATAATAATTCAGGAACCTGTCGAACTCCAATGCTGCCACACGTTTCAGGATATCTTCCTTACTCATCTCTGCAAACTTCTCCTTCAACATGGGTACGTATGTTTCATATTCTTCGTTGGTAATATCTGCATTGAGCAAACGATCCATGTAGAAATAAAACTGCTTGCGGCATACGTCTTTTCCGGAAGGTATTTCCATCTTGTTGAGTTCTGCCTGGGAGATTTTTTCAATCTGCTTGAGTTTATACAATTCTCTTGAATGCACAATGCTGATACATACACCGGTACTGCCTGCACGGCCTGTGCGCCCGCTTCTGTGTGTGTATACTTCAATATCATCGGGCAATTCATAATTAATAACGTGGGTGATCTCTTTCACGTCAATACCGCGTGCAGCCACGTCTGTAGCGATCAGCAGCTGTAAGGCTTTGTCCCTGAACTGCCCCATTACCTTATCGCGCTGGGGCTGCGTAAGATCGCCGTGCAATGCATCTACATCATAACCTTCGCGTATCAGTTTTTCAGTGATGTTCTGTGCATCTACTTTGGTTCTTGTAAAGATCAGCCCGTAAATGCCTGGATTAAAATCAATCAACCGCTTCAGTGTTTCGTACCTGTTAGAGGCAGAGGTAACATAATATTGATGATCAATATTTTTATTGGTCGTGTTGATCTTTCCTACTGTGACTTCCACCGGGGTCTGCATGTATCGCTTGCTTACTTTGCGGATCTCGTTGGGCATGGTGGCGCTGAAAAGCCAGGTGGCTTCACGCTCCGGCGTATTCTGCAAAATAAATTCTATATCTTCCTGGAAGCCCATGTTCAGCATTTCATCTGCTTCGTCCAGTACTACGTATTTTATTTTTTCGAGGTTGATTGCTTTTCTTTCTATCAGGTCAATCAGGCGGCCGGGAGTTGCTACAATAATTTGTGCGCCCCTGCGAATGTCCTTAATCTGCATCATGATGTTGGCGCCGCCGTAGACTGCCACAACATTTACAGCCTTTATATATTTTTTGAAGTTGACCATTTCTTTCACGATCTGCATACACAGTTCGCGTGTAGGACAAATGATCAGGGCCTGAGGGTGCTTTTCATTATGGTCGATCAGCTGTAGAAGGGGAAGCCCGAATGCAGCTGTTTTACCTGTACCGGTTTGTGCGAGCCCGATAAAATCTTTTTCTCCGGAAAGCAATACAGGTATAGCTTTTTCCTGTATTTCCGTAGGGTTTACAAAACCTAAGTCTTCAACAGCTTGTAAGATGTTTTCTTCTAAAGCCAGTTCTTTGAATGTTATCATTATTATTTTTTAATGTGCGACAAAATTAACCTATCTGTCTAAAATCTTTTTTATTTTATTACTATTATCAATTAAATCAGCCAGAAATTCCCAGTTCTCTTTTTCCAGCGAGGATTTAAATTTTCTTAATTGTGAAATGTGCTCGTTCAAGACATCCAGCACATTTTCTTTGTTTTGCATAAATATAGGCACCCAGGTTTGCGGATTGGATTTAGCCAAACGTACGGTACTTTCAAAGCCGGAACTGGCCAGGTCGAAGATATTGTCTTCTTCTTTTTCTTTTTCCAGAACCGTATTTGCCAGCGCAAAGCTGGTGATATGCGATATGTGTGAAACGTAAGCCAGGTGTACATCGTGGGCCATACCATTCATATACACAATATTCATCCCGATCTTTTTTATGATCTTTTCAACCGTTTCCGAAACATCAGGATCACTGTCTTCCTTGCTGCAAATGATAAAGTTTTTACCCTGTAATACATGGTGCATGGCAGCTTCCGGGCCGCTGAATTCTGTACCCCACATAGGGTGCGCAGGAAGAAATCTTTTTCTTTTCGGGTGACCTGCTACCGCTTTGATCAGCGCTTCTTTAGTAGATCCCATATCTATTACCATCTGGTTTTCTACCAGGTCCAGCACCTTCGGCAACACTTCCACGCAAGTATTTACAGGCACCGACAGAATAACCAGGTCTGCTTTTCCGATAGCTTCTTCCATCGGTAATAATTCATCCACAATACCAAGCGCCAATGCTTTAGCTTCTGAAGGCCTCCCCACACGAATGCCAATGATCTTTTCAGCAATTTTATGATCCCTTAATGCATAAGCGAAAGTACCGCCGATGAGCCCGAGCCCAAGAATAGCAACGGTTCCAACCTTAGTGTTTTTGTTCTCAACTTCAGCCATTATTCTTTATTTACATTTTTAAGTCTTGCTATAGAATCCTCGAACCTTTGCTGATTGCCGCATAAAGAAATGCGTATGTAATTATTGCCTTCACTGCCGAAAATACCCCCTGGTGTGATGAACACATTTGATTTGTATAAAACATCGTCTGCCAGCTGGTAGCCATCTGCATATTCACCGGGAACTTTTGCCCATATGAACAGGCCTGTCTGCGTTTTATCATAGCTGCATCCCAGCAGATTTAAAAGTTCGTATACCTTTTCTCTCCTGGATTCATATATTTTGTTCAACTCCTCATGCCATTCTTTACCCAGCGTTAAAGCCCTGGCGGCAGCGTGTTGCAGCGGAGCAAACATACCGCTGTCCATGTTACTTTTAAAACGAAGAATTTCATCTATGCGTTGCCGGCCGGCCAGCATCATGCCCATGCGCCAGCCTGCCATGTTGTGTGATTTGCTTAAGGAATTCAGCTCTACCGCTACCTCTTTTGCTCCTGGTATTGACAGCAGGCTCAGCGGTTTTTCATTCAGAATAAAACTATACGGATTATCGTGCACCACAAGTATGGCATGCTTTTGAGCAAAAGCAATTATTTTTTCAAACAATGCTGTTGAGGCTGCTTTGCCCGTAGGCATTTGTGTGTAATTTACAAATAGCAGCTTCACTTTGGAAAGATCCTGTTGTTCAATTTCTTCAAAATCAGGAGACCAGTTGTTGGCTTCGTTTAAATTATATGGCCTGGCTTCGGCGCCTGTAAGCTTAATGTTGCTTGCATAGGTCGGATAGCCCGGATTGGGCACCAGGGCTACATCACCTTCATCCAGGTACGTCATGCAAATGTGCATGATGCCTTCTTTTGAGCCCATCAAAGGCAAGATCTCCGTGGCAGGATCCAACTCCACATCGTACCACTTTTTATACCAGCCAGCAACGGCTTCTCTGAACAATGGCAAACCTTTATAGCTCTGGTAACCATGCACTTCAGGTTGAGCGCTAACCTCATTCAAAACTTTAATTACCTCCGGATGCGGAGGCAGATCAGGGCTGCCAATCCCAAGGTTGATAACGTTTTTGCCTTGTTTGTTCATCTCATCTATTTCTCTTAATTTTTTAGAGAAATAATATTCTTCTACCGCCTGTAATCTTTTTGCTACCTGCATTTAACTATAATTGATATTGTTGAAGCTTATTCTTTATTTAGTGTATGCAGCGGTATTATTTACCGCTTTTATAGATGCCGTAAATTTTCATTTCTTCTGTTAACGGGTCAATCTTTTTCATGAGCTTAAAAAACTGCGACTTACTCTCAAATTCCATGTCTACATGAAAACTATATTTCCAGTCGCTACCGGGGATTGGGAAGCTTTGCAGCTTGGTGAGGTTGATGCCGGCCTCATTTACTTTATTTAAAACCTTTGCCAGGCTTCCTTTCGAGTTATCGGTATGAAAATAGACAGAAGCTTTATTGGCATCTTCAATTTCTTCGGATACTTCTGCACGCTGTAATACCAAAAACCTGGTATAATTATTTTTCAGGGTATGGATGTTCGGGGCAATAATATCCAGGTTATAAATTTTTGCTGCGAGAGCGCTGGCAATAGCAGCATTGGTTTTACTTTTGTTCCTGGCAATACGTTTGGCGCTTAAAGCTGTATCGTCTGATTCTACCAGTTTCCATTGAAACTTATCTAAAAATTGTTCGCATTGCTGCAATGCCATGGGGTGTGAATGTACTTCCTTAATTTCCTCTAATGTTATGCCTCTATTGGCCATGAGCTGTTGGTTGATCTGCAGATATACCTCACCAACGATCTTGAGGTTGCTTTTTAATAATAAATTGTAATTGGGTAAAATACTGCCTGCAATTGAGTTTTCAATTGCCATAACGCCGCCGCTGCTTTCTTTTTTGTTGGAAGCTGTTTTTATTACTTCTTTGAAGGTGTTGCAGCAAATAACTTCTACATTTCCTTTAAAAAAACTTTCTGCCGCCTCCTGGTGAAAGCAACCGGGGAAGCCCTGGATAGAAACAATGTTTTTTTGCTCAATTAATTTTTGCCTGATGCTTTTTGCCATAAAATAAAAAAATCTCAACCCTTCCGGACTGAGATTATACTTTTTAATATTTTTATTTTTATTAGATTTTAAGCATAACAACTCAGTCCATTTTTACTAAAATAGAAATAACCAAAAAAATAAAAGAAATTGTTATTGCTTTGCATATACTCTATTAATTCTTTGCAAAAGTAGTATAATATTTAATACAACAAAAAAAATTTTTAATTAACGATCGCCGGATGGTGATTCTCTTGCAACAAATCTTTTCCGGCTAAACATCCATTTCAGTAAGTCAGGCTCTGCAAAAACATTGTCCCAACTGTTGTGATTTGCTTCGGGATACAAAGTAAACTTTACATCCACAGCATGCTTCTTCATCGCTTTTACCATGTCTACTGAAAATTCCGGATCAACCACATCATCTTTAGCGCCATGAAACACCCACCACCTGGTACCCTTTAAATTGGCTGCCGTAGCAGGATGTGCGCCGCCGCAGATAGGCACAGCAGCAGCAAACGTATAAGGCATACGGTTTACAATTTCAAAGGTACCCATCCCGCCCATGCTCAAACCCATTACATATACCTGTTCTTTGCTGATCTTGTATTGCCTGTGCAGGTTGTGCAATAGCGACATGGTTAGTTTCATAGATGTTGACGGTTCGCCTGTATGCACGAAATAAAAAGACCTCTTACCGTTTTCTTTGGCCACGGTTTGTACGTTGCTCCAATAATATTGACTGGCGTTTTGCGGAAATACAACAATTGCCGGGTATTTTTTCCTGTTTACCGGATCCAGGAACAGCTTAGCACCATGTACCAGTTGCTTCTCATTATCGTTGCCGCTCTCGCCTCTCCCATGCAGAAATAGCACTAACGGGTACTTTTTGGCCGCATCAAAGTTTTCAGGCAATAAGATCCGGTAAGGGAGTGTATCGCCATTCTGAATAAATTTATATTTAGCGAATAAGGAAAAGTCCTGCGCATGCAAAGCACAGGATGAAATTGTCAACAATACTAATACCAGAAAATGTTTCATGTGTATAAATTTAATTTTTGCTGTTTGCCACATGGAACAACCTTTGATTCTTATTTGGTCGCACCTTAGGCGAATGGCTATTTCATTACTTACCTCTTCTTTCATCAATAATTCGAAATAATTCTTCAGGCTCATTGGTAGTGATATACTCAAAGTTATTATCCAGCAACCATTTCATACCTTCTGCGTCATTCACTGTCCAGGCATTCAGCGCAATGTTGTGGTCTTTAGCCATCTTTATCCATCCGGGATTTTTTCTGAAAATATCATAATGATAATCAGCTCCCCTGATGCCTGCCTGTTTCAGTTCAAGAGGAGATTTATCACCATTCAGGTACTGGGTGTTGGCATGTGGATTCAATGCCAGGATTTTCTTCAGAATATCAAAATCAAAGCTGATGTAAACCATATACTTTTCTGCTTTCAATTCTTTCACCAGGGCTAAAACTTTCTCTGCCATTTGCTGTCCGCGCAACTTACTGATGGAAGAAGGTTTTATTTCGCAAATAAGTTTTGTAGTCTTATTATTTTTCATTCCTTCCTGAATGGCATCTTTCAGTAGCGGCAGAGATTCGCCGTTGCCCAGTTTATGCCGGTTGAGTGCGGCATAGTCGGTTTTCTCTATGGGCAGTTTAAAATAGTCATGATCATGATTTAATACCAATACATTGTCAGCAGTCATATGCACATCGAACTCAGTACCTGCACAACCCAATGCTACCGCGTGTTTCAGCGATGCTATAGAATTTTCAGGAAGGTTTAATTGCTTAAAGGCTCCCCGGTGTGCTATCACCGGGTTATCGGCCGGGATTTTGCCTTGTTTCATTGAAGTACAACTAAAAAGCAGGACTGCTGATAGTATAATTATACATTTCATTCTTTATAGTTTAAAAACTGCAATTTATTACTTTTCCCACATAACTTTTTGTTTTTGCAGATCGCTGGAGTTTGTGCCTATCATTATTTCAAATTCACCGGGTTCCCATACATGCTTTAATTCACTGTTGTAAAACTTCAGGTCTTCTGTAGTAATGGAAAATTCTACGCGCTTGCTCTCACCTGCTTTTATAAATACTTTTTGGAAGCCTTTCAACTCTTTCACCGGTCTTGTAATGCTTCCCACCATATCACGAATATACAACTGTACCACTTCTTCACCATCAAATTTACCTTTGTTGGTAACCGTTACAGATGCTTTCAACTGTTGATTGTTTTTTAATTTTTTTGCGCTTAGCTGTAGATCTCCATACACGAAATCTGTATAGCTCAGCCCAAAGCCAAATGGATATAGCGGATCATTAGACACATCCAGGTATCCTGAACGAAACTTCTGAAAGCCTTTTACAGACTCATTTAACGGACGGCCGGTATTTTTATGGTTGTAGAAAATTGGTACCTGGCCAACGTTTCGCGGAAAGGTCATAGGTAATTTACCTGACGGATTTTTATTTCCGAAAATTACATCAGCAATTGCAAGGCCTGCTTCACTACCCGGAAACCATACTTTTAAAATTGCAGGTACATGCTCCTGTTCCCATGTGAGTGCCAGCGGACGGCCGGCGAACAGAACAAGCACAACCGGCTTGCCTGTTTTCAACAGTTCATTTAATAATTCCTGTTGTACTGCAGGGATACCAATGTCTGTTCTGCTGCTGGCTTCTCCACTCATTTCAGCACTTTCTCCTAAGGCAGCAACGATTACATCTGCCCTGGAAGCAACGGCGAGCGCCTCAGCCCGCAAAGCTTCGGGTGTACGAGAGTCGCGGTGCAGGGTTTTGCCAAACATTGTAGCGTTCATTTCTAATACTGAGTCCTGTGTAAGATTAGCGCCCTTGGCATACAATATTTCTGCACTGTTGCCCGCAACATGCTTCAAACCCTGCAACACGGATACTGACTTATCTTGCACTGTTGCCACACTCCATGTGCCAGCCATGTTATTGGCAGCATCTGCGAGCGGGCCTATTAATGCGATCTTACCGGTTTTTTTAAGCGGCAGTGTTTGGCCTTCATTTTTCAAAAGCACGAAACTTTTAGCTGCAATTTCCCTGGCAATATTTCTGTTTGCTGTAGTGTATACTTCTGTCTTAGCACGATTTTTGTTGATGTATTTATACGGATCGTCGAAAAGGCCCAGCTTATACTTTGCTTCCAGTATCCTCCGGCAGGCAGTATCTATCTCTGCTTGTGTTATTTTCTTTTCCTGCAAAGATTTTTTCAATGTTTTCAAAAATCCTTCGCCTACCATATCCATGTCAATGCCTGCTTTCAAGGCTAATGCCGATACGGCCTGCAGGTCGCCCATGCCATGATCTATCATTTCATTAATGCCTGTATAATCAGTAACAACAAATCCTTTGAAGCCCCATTGCCTGCGCAGCACATCTGTCATCAGCCATTTATTGCCCGTAGCAGGGATGCCGTCAACTTCATTGAAAGAAGCCATTACGCTGCCTACGCCTGCATCTACAGCCGCTTTGTAAGGAGGAAAATATTCATTGTACATTCTTATACGGCTCATGTCAACCGTATTGTAATCCCTGCCTGCCTCCGGGGCTCCGTATAAGGCGAAATGCTTTACACAAGCCAGGATATTATTGTTGGCAAAATTACCTGTTCTTCCCTGGTAGCCGTAGACCATTGCTTTTGCAATTGCACTTCCCAGATACGGATCCTCGCCGCTACCTTCCGAAACCCTTCCCCAGCGCGGATCACGCGAAATATCTGTCATAGGGCTGAATGTCCAGCTGATACCATCTGCGCTGGCTTCCGTAGCAGCAATGCGTGCAGACTGCTCCACAGCCTGCATGTCCCATGTAGCGGCAACACCCAACGGAATGGGGAAGGTAGTTTCATAGCCGTGGATAACATCCATGCCAAATAACATAGGAATTTTCATCCTGCTTTCTTCAACGGCTACTTTTTGTATAGCTTTTATTTTTTCCACGCCTTTGATATTAAAAAGCCCTCCAACGTTGCCTTTCTTTACATTATTGCCGATGTCTGAATTGGTAGCAGTACCGGTAGTAAACTCGCCGGCGCTTGGCAGATTCAGTTGTCCGATCTTTTCATCCAGCGTCATTTTATTCATCAGCGATGTAATGAAGGCATGCATCTTTGCATCCTGAGGCTTTACGCTTTTCTGTGCCGGCAAAGCAGTTGCCGCTAACACAAAAATGAACAACAGCGTACTTAATTTTATTATTTGCTTCTTCATCATTTTTATATTTATTAAGTTTAAAGTTCAAACATTTATTTACGATTGTTTTTTATAATCGCCAGAGGCGATACAATAAACCTATGAAGCGAAGACGTTTCATAGAACCAGTTATTTTTACATTTTCTCTTGTTATTCGAGGCTCCTCACTTCGAATCTGTATTCTATCGCCGCAGGCGATTAAATACTTATTTAAATCCCAGCTTCTTCAACCCCGCTTTTACCTCTTCACAACTCATAAACAAATCCCATAATAACCCGCTCCTATAATTCTCTATCATTAAAATTATGGGCGCCTGGTTGATCGCTAAATATGAATCGGCAAACCATTTCCTCGATAAATTAAATCCATCATAAAATCCATATTCTCCCCATAAGCGGTCTCCCAGTTCGTAATAAAAGTATTTTAATGCTTTTACAGAGGCTTCTGGAAAATAAGGCATTGATGCAATTGCAGCCGACGGGCATATTGTGCCATTGTCTTTTTCGGGCGAATGTGGCCGGTACCGTTTACCGCTGTCACAGGCAGACAACCCCCAACAACGCTCGCTATAACCTTTGTAATTTTTGGGATTAGCTGCACAATAAGCATGGTTGATTTTTGTTTGTGCAATATTTTGTGTCCCGTAATCCGCGTAAGCGTCCTGTAGCCCGCGTGGATCTAAGCCTAAAAAGCTGTAATGTGTAAAAAACATCGGGCCGCCCAAATCGGGGCCCAGCGGCAATGTAGTGCCAAAGAAACTTTTGCCATTTCTAATGTCGCCGTTTCTGGCCCAACCATTATCATAAACGTTTCTGGAAATGGCATATTGTGGTGAAGATGCAGCCAGCACATAGGTGATCAATGCTTCGTTGTAGCCTTCTATTTTCAGGTTAATGTTCTGCTTTCCCGTTTTTGATTCGTGCCAGTACAACACATCTTTACCTCTTGTAAACTTTGCCCACTCTACCTTGTGCCAGATGCTGTTTATTTTTTCCACAATAATTTTATCTGCAATAAAGTATTGTCTTACGGTAAGCAATCCCATTATCAGAAAAGATGTTTCTACGAGGTCGGCTCCTGTATCTTTCTTTGAGAAGGGGATTGTTTCGGCCGTATAGGCATTGTACCAATGTGCATACGCGCCATGAAAAGTTTCACACGACAACAGGAAATCAAGTACCTGAACAATTCTTTGCCTGGCATCATACTTCGATATCCACTTTCTCTCCACACCCACCAGAATTGTCATGATGCCGAATCCTGTGCCACCGCTGGTGATAACATCTTTAAAGCTTTCACTGTTCCGCTCACGAATAGCTCCACAATGCGGATGAGCGAAGTCCCAGAAATAAGCAAATGTCTGTTGCTGTACTTGTTCCAGCAAGGCATCATCACAAAAAACAGAATCCGTGTTCTCCACCAATGTTGCTGTTTGAACCGTTCTATATTTTCTGTTATCAAAAAACATTTATCAATTTTAAAATCATTCTATTTTTATAATACCGGTTCTTTCACCAACACCATGCTCATTAAAAGCTTCTATTGTAAAATAATATTCCTGGTCACGGTTTAATGCTTTCAGATCAAGTTCATTATTGCCATACACCATCCATGAACTGTAAAGCTTATCAGGTGCAATTCCCCAAATAACATTGTATCCCTGCGCATTTGACTGAGCTTTCCATCTAATGATGGCATCGCGCCTGTCAGTCTTCCTGTTAATTGTAAATTGCTGAACCTTCACCGGAGGCTTTCCATTGCCTTTACCAAAGACCCTGATATCGGAAATAGATAAATGCGGTGTTGGGCAATGAATGTTTTTAAAGCGTACATATCTTGTTTTTACGGCATCTGCGAGTGCTACATAATCGTTTGGTACGTCCTGGAAATTCCTGCTTTTATCAACAATTGTAAACCAGCTCTTTCCTTCAACCGAACCTTCCACAATATACCTGTGGTATAAATTCTTTATGCGGCCATACATCCCGGATTTATAATCATTATAATTTATTTGTATAGCCCTGACCTCTGATAAATGCTGCAAATCAATTTCTACCCATTGCTGATCATTATTTTCAGGCGCCAGCCAGAAAGTCTTTGCATTTTCGTCGGTAACATTTTTAGCTGTATAAGATTCGCGGTAGCCAGATGCTTTCACAGGTTTGTTGTAAGACAATAACATCCACCCGGTGAATTTGCCCGAACGCTCACCTGTAGCCGGTGCAAAATGCGGGTAATCACCAAAATAAGTGTCGCTGTACATCAGGCCGTCCTTATCGAAATAAGTAGCATACATACAAAGCCTGCGCTCCCAGTTTACATTCACAGGCATAGCCATGGAAGCAAAGTGCCAGTATTTACCGCCAGGGCCAACCACGGTACTGCCATGACCTGCACCATTCATAAACCCTCCCGGCTTGTAAGAGAAAGGATTGTTTGGCATATATTGAAAAGGACCCAGCGGTTTATTGCTCACATAAGCGCCATCACCGTAAACATTAAATTCTGTGCCCGGTGCGCCATATTGCAAATAATATTTTCCATTGTGTTTGGTCATCCAGGGGCCTTCCATGTATCCGCCCAAAACCGTATCAGCATGATTCTCTCCAAACCGTTCCCAGCCGTGCTTGGACATATCCAGGTAAAACAAAGAATCCACACGGGCAGATAGCGGTTTAAAACGGTCATTTTTATTTAATTCTCTGCCGCGTATCGGGAACACATTAGACGACCCCCAGTACAAATATGTCTTACCATCATCATCAATAAATAATGCAGGATCCTGCAGGTCGTTTAAAATGCCGGGAACCGCTTTCCAGTCGCCCTTTTTAGGATCATCAGTATACAATACGCTCATAGAACCGCTGGGGTCGCCCATGACATACAATACAGAGTCTTTGTAATTGAATGCTGCCGGTGCGTTCGATCCCTGGAAGTACCATTTCTCTGGCGCTATAAATTGCCAGTGCAATAAATCTTTTGAATGCCAGTAACCCATAGAACGTGTAACAAACATATAATACTCACCCCTGAAGCTTACAACCGCCGGATCTGCACCTGAACGATAAGAAAGATCGTTGTAAGCATTGTAAACCATATAAGTGTAATCAATATTCAGCGGGTTACAATAAGTCTGCTGAGCGTGTATGGAGAAACTGACCATTGAAAGCATTATCAGGCCAATAGCCTGCATCTTCCAACAAAAAAATTTTATTATACTTTTTAATTTATAAATATCGCTCATAATTTTCTGCTCTTCTACAAAGCTTAATTTATTTAGCTCCGGTTATTTAACGTTGGTAGGTTATCGGGTTATGTAATTATAAAAGTTATTCGAGATGTTCTCGCCTCCATTCTTTATTCTATCGCCTGAGGCGATCATCTATCAATTATTTAAATCCTAATTTTGTCAAACCTTCCTGCACTTCCGGGCAACTCATAAATAAATTCCACAGCAGCCCGGTACGGTAATTTTCTATCATCACAACTATTGGCCCCTGGTCTATGGCCAGGTATGAATCAGCATACCAGTTTTTAGATTCATTAAACGCATCTTTAAATCCATATTCACCCCAGAGTTTATGGCCCAAATTTATATAAAAGTAGCGCATTGCAGCCATCGACTCTCCGGGGGTGTAAGGAAAGGACGACAGTGCAGCCGTAGGTGCAATGGTGCCATGATCGTTTGTGGGCGAGTGTGCATTGTAACCGTTATAAGTATCGCAGGCAGAGAGCCCCCAGCTGTTTTTGCCGTAGCCTTTAAACGCTTTAGGATTATCTACGCAATACTGGTAATGAATTTTTGCATGTGCGGTATTTTGTTGCCAGTAATCGGCATAAGCATCTTTTAAACCTCTTGGGTCTAATCCCATGAAACTGTAATGTGCAAAAAATAACGGGCCGCCGTAATCAAAGCCTAAAGGCAATGTTGTATTATAAAACTGTTTACCGTTTTTGAAAAAGTTGCTCATTGCCCAGCCTTTATGATATACACTGGCTTTGACCGGATATTTTTTTGATGATGCAGCCAGGACATACGTTATCAGTGCTTCATTGTAGCCCCGCAATTCAAAATCCATTGCCCAGCCGTTGTTCGGGCTCCAGTGCCAGTACATTACTTCCCGGTTTTCACGGGTAAAGAAATCCCATTCTGCTTCATTCCACATCCAATTGATGCGGTCGCGTATTGCAGCTTCCACAGTATTATTTTTGTTGAAATACTGCCTGGCCGTAAGTAAGCCCTGAAAAAGAAAAGAACTCTCAACAATATCTGCCCCGTCATCCTTCCGGCTAAACCGAATTGTTTTGCCTGTTTCTCCATTGAGCCAATGCGGGAACATGCCATGATAGCTGTCTGCCTTCCATAAAAATTTCACGATCTTATTCACCCGGGCAGCTGCCTGCTCACGCGTGATCCACCCTCTTTCCGCCGCAACGATAATGGCCATGATGCCGAAACCTGATCCACCTGTTGTTACAACTTCATTGCCGTACTCAGCAGTAGCGTTGCTTCTCTCCCGCGCCATGCCGGAAACGGGATGGGCAAAATCCCAGAAATAGCGGAAGGTCTGTTTCTGTACTAAGTCTACCAATGCCGAATCAGAGATATTTTTATCAATCCTGAGCGTATAGGATGTGGATTCACTTTTTGTAGTTTTTACTTGTGCAATAACCACAAAAGGGGAAATAAATATCAGCTGTAAGAGTAACTGTGTTCTAATAAAACTCATTTTACTTTTTTCATTTTGAAAAGAAGCTATTGGTGGTTTCCAATAGCCTTCTATTTAATCATAAGCTGGCCTATTTGGTAATCCGCATAGCATTTATGTAATAAAAACCTGTGCTGTTATTGTTATTTTCTCCTGCCGTAATCGTAATAGTTACCTCTCCATTATCATTTGGTTGTACAGCGTTTGCACAGGATATGACAGATTTATTATTTGAGGAGTTTTGCAACACTGCTACTTCATTTTTACCTGTAGTAATAAATTTTGTTTCTCTATTGTCTGTTGATTGATTTCTTGAACCAAAGTAGCAGAAATTATATTTCATATTTTTGTCTAAGCCGGATATTTTCAGTTTACTTTGTTTAACCAATACTCCGCCAAATTCTGCTTTCGAATTACCGAAAAATGCAGATGCAGATACTGCAGAAGGCATATTGAAATCCGTAGTAGTAGAGCTTTCCCCTGAAGTATTAGCACCGTTAAATTTTTCAGTGATTGTTAAGCGAATACCTGTGTAATTGTTTGTATTATTTTTTAGCGATACTGATGTTTCTTCTCTAAATGCTGTTACTCCATTCCATCCTGCAGGAGCTGCTGCCGTACCAAAGTTAATCAATATAGACCCGGTAAAATCGCCAGTACCCTGGAAATTCACCATTTCAGTCACGACGTTAGGATTCTGCATAGCATAATGCGCGGCATTTTGTGCAATATTTGTTTCAAACTGTGAAAGCTCGGATGGCTTGTAGGTATTACCAACAGGCGATTTTCCAAAAATAGATTCGTACCATGTAGCAGCCGCAACATACCTGCCAAAGGGAATGCTTAAATGATAACCATCACGGGTAAAATTATCTCCTACCACACTTGTTCTCGCATTTTGAATAGCAGTACCAGACGGTACAATTTTTTCTGCATTGATAAGCGTTTTAGCCTGGTTATACGCACCTACAATGGCTTTGTACATTTTCATTTGATCTTTATCATAATTTACAAAACCTGCGTGGGTACTGTTCTGTGCATATGCCCATGTTTGATGCAACAAATATTTTACATTCGGATTCAACGCTTTTCCTTTCACATAATTATACAAAACAGGCAATGTTTTCTCAAAAGTGCTGAAAATACCAGATTCCTGGCTTACCTGCTGGAAACTTATGTAGTCCCAATATTCGTCACCTATTGCCGTGGCAATAGATATATTGGGATAGATTTTCTTAGCTCCATTCTTTATTTTCCTATAGCTGTAAATGGACGCATTCTTAGCGGCATTATCTACATGCAGGTCAAGCGAAGCCCCTCCTATATACAAATTTCCTATAACGATAGAATCTCCTGTAGCTTTTGCCAACTCATATAAATGGCTTTCAATTGCATCTTCTGAAAAGCTGTTGCCTATTGCCAATACTTTTATAATTCCATCATTCTTACCTTGATATTCAGAAGGAGGAATTGTTTCAGGCAAACCATTGGGATTACCCACTTTGGTGCATGACATAAAAAGAAAGATGGAAAAGATTATTATCTGTGATGTTGCTCTTGCATAGATTTTAATTTTTTTCATATATGTTTGTTATTTAATAGTAATGTACCTTTATTTCTAATGATATTCCTTTAATATTGATTTATTCATTTCACTTGTAAAAATACCTCCTGTTTGATATAATAAATCAGCTCCAGCAAGGTTTTCCAATAAGAACCTCTACGCCTGCACCAACAGATAAGTTATTTAACACAGTATAATTGAATTCTAAGTTCTTTGTAAACCATAACCCATTTGCTTTGCAAACAGCACTCGAAATAAGTTACGGATCGTTTGATCATAATTATACTTTGTTGGTTATATTCCCCATTGTTAAGATTGAGGATATCCAGGGTTCTGAATTAATACCTTTTTACTTAAATCTATTTGCTGCTGTGGTATAGGTAACAATTCATCCCTCCCGGCAGTAAAATTGGGCTTACCGGCAGAATGTAAAGTTTGCGCTGCGATACCCCATCTTACAAGATCAAAGAAACGATCGTGTTCCATAGCCAGTTCTATTCTTCTTTCATGTCTTATAGCATCACGCAATTCGGTCTGGCTATCAGTAGTAATGTCAGGTAAGGTACCTGCTGCTGCTCCTCTTCTAGCACGTGCTCTTACAGAATTTAACGCATTTCTTGCATCAGCTACATTACCTAATTCATTGGCGGCTTCAGCATACATTAAAACCACATCGGCATATCGCAATATTCTTACATTCAGCCACCATGTACCGCGGCTGATGGAATTTCTGAGCACTGGGCTGCCCAGCACTTTGTGATTATACCTTGGGTTAGGCACCTGATCCGGATAGCGGGGCATCAATTCTCCGTAATAGGAATAACGTGGTGTAGAAGCTGTAGAGGCATATAGAATCGTTCTTTCTTTGCGCGGGTCTCCTGCCTCATAAGCTGCTTCTAAATAAGTACTGGGCGTATTCCATCCCCAACCTAAGTTCCATTCTCCCGAACCTCTTACACCTTGCAGATTATTGTATTGGATTCCATTAGCCTGTGTAATAGAAGCAGATGCTGTAGCCTGTACTTCAAAAACAGATTCTTTACTATTCTCTCCTTGCTCTGTAAATATTATTCCATAATTTACAGAAAGATCATATTGGCCTGAGTTCATTACCAGTTGAGCGGCAGCTGCTGCCTGAGCCCATTTCTTTTGAGTAAGATATACTTTTGACAGCATACCGTTAGCTGCCCCTTTGGTAAGTCTTCCTGCAAACTGGTTCTGATTCCAGCTCATAGGTAAATATTGTGCGGCAAAGTTCAGATCTTCTTCAATAAAAGCATACACCTCAGAGGGCTTGCTCTGCGGCACTACCTGTTGTGCAGCCGGATCAGAGTAAACCGTATCTATAATAGGTACATTTCCAAATAAACGCACCAGCATAAAGTATGCATAACCTCTTAAGAATTTAACTTCTGCCCTTGATTGCTGCTTAATGCCTTCGGAGGCAACTATAGTAGATAAAGTATCTATGTTAGCAATAGCGCTATTGCATTTATTAATCAGGCCGTAATAACCTGTCCATAAGGCATTTGCTCTGCCTCCGGTAGACAGGGCTGGAAAGTTGTCCATGCCTATTACATCTGCACCACCATCTGTAGGTGTGCTGCCCTTATCTGCATCGTCACTTCTTATACTTGTAGCTACTACAAAACCATCTACGTGCACAGAATAACTGCGCAGATCGTTGTATGCACCAAAAATAAACTGATCGTATGGCCCTGAACCTCCCGGATAAGGATAATTATCAGCAGTATATTCCCCTTGGCGCTGGGTATCTAAAAAATCTTTCTTACAGCCTGTAACTGCAAATACTGCCGCTATTGCTAAGAATAGTAATAAATACTTATTGTTGTATATTCTTTTCATGTGTATTTAATTTATTTGTTTTTCAGTTGCCACATGGAATAACCATCTTTTAGATTCAATACTCATTCCCGGTTGATTCCACCTTAGGCGAGATGGTTATTTCATAATAATTTTTTTCTCTTTAACGTATTAAAAGGTAAGATTTATGCCAAATGTATAAGAAGCAGGTATGGGATATACTGCATTATCGGCGCCACCGCCGGTAATATTTCCAATGGCAGCTTCGGGAGAATAGCCTGTGGTTCGCGTCCATGTATAAAGATTTTGGCCACTTACATACAGTCTTGCTTGTTTAAATATACTTTTACTTAATGTTTGTGGGTTAAAAGTATAACCTATTTGTACTGTACGCAGGCGCACATAATCACCGGGCTCCAGGTAATAACTGCTAAACAGGAAGTTGTTTCCTCTTGTATTATCTAAAATAGGTTCTATGTTAGATGTACCGGGGCCAGTCCAGGCATTTAAGCGATTGCTTTCGTAATTTAATGTAGTAAAATATCTGGTGCGGCGCTGCGCAAAAATTTTGTTGCCGGCTACGCCTTGCCCTTCTATTAATAGATCAAAACCTTTAAACCCGAAATTTAGATTTAATGCAAAACTGTATGGAGGAAACGGAGTGCCCAGGTAAGTTCTGTCTGCAGAAGTGATAGTATCGTTGCCGTCAATATCTCTGTACATAATGTCACCCGGACGTGCATTGGCATAGTACGGAGAATTTTCTATCTGAGTTACTGTCTGGTAAATACCCTGTTGCTCATACCCGTAAAAGTGTCCGATAGAGTAACCTGTAATGGTTCTGTTAGCTCCATCATTACCTAATATTTCAAAATTAATTTTATCACCTATAGAGTTTACCGTGTTTTTGTTATAACTAAAGTTGCCTCCTACCCCATAACTGAAACCGTTATCAAGTCTATCGTTCCAATTTGCTGATACTTCAATTCCCCTGTTGGTAATTTTACCTAAATTCGTAAAATAAGATCTTGTATCATTTGGTATAGGAAGCCTTGTGAGTATATCGGTCGTAGTTCTGTCATACCAGGTTACTTCTGTATTTAGCCTATTGTTAAATACGCGCATTTCCAAACCTAGATCTATACCTCTTACTATTTCCCAATGTAGATTAGGATCCGGTATATATGCCGCCTGAATAGCCGTATAGACGTTATCACCAAAAATGGCTGTTGAAGCATTAGATATACCGGGTTGATACAAATTGTTTTGTACACCATTGGAATTGCCTATTTTTCCCCAGGATGCTCTTAGCTTCAAAAAATTTATTTTTTCAATGTTGGCAAAAAAATCTTCCTGAGAGATTACCCATCCTGTACCAATACTACCAAATGTACCCCATCGGTTAGCAGGAGAAAATTTAGAACTTCCATCTCTGCGTATAGTAGCATTGAGAAGATATTTGTTTTTGTAAGCATAATTAGCGCGGGCGAAAAATCCCATTAAAGAATTTTTAGTACCGGTACCGTTGTAAGAGCCTGGATTATTTGGGTTTATTACATTTAAATACCAGAAGTCAGGATGGTTAGGCACATTTACAGTAGTATCTCTTCTGTTACCATTTAAATTGGTATTGTCTTCATATACAGTGGTAAGACCGGCAATAGCTGTTAATCTATGTGCGTTGTTAAAGTTTTTATCCCATGTTAAGGTATGATCCTGCTGGAACTTTCTGAATTCATTCTGAGCTTGGGCAACAGCGGTAAATTGACGGCTGTCAAAGGTAGTATCACTACTTCCTCCCTGCTCTCCTAAATTTATAAACCTGTATGGAAGCGGAGTATATCCTCTCTCATTGTTAAACCCTAAATCAGTATAAAAAGTCGATCTCCAGGTGAACTCTTGCAAGAACTTAATTTCAGCAAATATATTCCCCACAAACCTGTAACCCCTGTTAATCTTTGTATTTTTATTTCTTTCCATTGTGGCGGCAAGATTTCCTACTTCTGCCCTCTGAAAAGAAGGCATACTGTAATATAAACCTTCTCCGGCCTGAACAGGTACTATAGGCACGGCCCATAAAGCATTGGTCAACGTTACATTCGTGGGATTTAGTTTCCAGTATGAACCTGCTAAGTCGCCTCCTACTTTAATATTATCAGTAATTTTTATTTCCTGATTTAAGCGCGCCGTAATACGTTCATATTCTCCATATTTTATTACTCCCTGGTTTTTATTATAGCCAAGACTTATCAAAGACGTTGTTTTTTCACCGCTATTAGAAATACTTAAGCTGTGATTTGTTAGAAACGCATTTCTGATGATAAGTTTCTGCCAATCTGTATTGGCTGTATAATTAGTATAATCAAATGGCACAGCTCCAATATTGGCCAACTGCATATCATATAATTTTTTAAAACCTGCGGCATCTGTTACATCTATAAGATTTACTATTTTATTAATGCCTGCTGAACTTTGCAGGTTCACTCTTGTTTGTCCGCGGGCAGCTCTTTTAGTAGTAATAGCTATCACGCCATTTGCTCCTCTTAATCCATAAATGGCAATGGAGGAAGGATCCCTAAGCACATCCATTGTTTCAATATCCGACTGATTGATGAAATCTATATTGTCATGCAAAACACCATCAACAACATACAATGGAGAAGCGCTATTTGTACTGTTTACACCTCTGATTCGCACCGTCGGGGCAGCTCCGGGCAGCCCTGAATTTACCACTGTTAAACCTGCAACTCTGCCTTGTAATGAACTGATAGGATTAGTATTAGGCCTACTTGCTATTTCCTCACCTTTAATCTGGGTTATTGATCCTGTAACATCAATTTTACGTTGTGTACCATAACCAATCACTACTACCTCGCTGCCCGCTGCCTGAGCCATTTGCGGTAAAAGTTGGATATTGATAACTGCAGAATCACCTAAAGTGTACGTATTGGTTTCATAACCTAAGCTTGTAATTTCCAGCACGTCGCCGGTTGCAGCATTAATCTTGAATGTGCCGTCCGTTGCTGTTATTGTTCCGATATTCTTTCCTAAAACCTGAATCGCAGCCCCACCTATAGCTGCACCGCTTTCAATGTCACTTACCATACCTGTATATGTTTGCTGTGCAAATAAAAATATAGGCGACATGAAAAATAGTAACAAGAAGTAATGCTTTTTCTTCATAAAAATATAATTTAAAATAATTCCAAATCTAAAAAATACTTCCCCTATGTATGGGCCATTTTACCACATCAAACATGCATCAGAATAATTTTTTTCTATTCTTTATTACATCACAGCCTCATCAAGCAAATAATTATTTATTTATAAGTAAGTGATAATAATATATTTGTGTGAATTAAGCATGTATGAATTTCATAGTAAGATAACATATGCGTTTTTATATGCGTATGAACTTGTATACACTAAAATTTAGCTTTTAAGGAGGTTCTACCTGCTTGTTTATATAACAAATCGCGTAAAAAAACGACTTCTGTTATTTATATAATCGATATCAGCACCCCTCTGATATTTCTTTCAGCGAATAATATCCACAGCTAATTGAAAAGGATAGGTTTAGTTTCCCCAGCTGTAAATATATATGCCATACGGTACAATCATACTTCCGTAAAAAAATATCCTTACATAGCATTACCAGAAATTGGCTGACTATTGTTTATTCATATATGTATTAGGAATGCCTGTTCCGGTACATAGCCAGGCATTTGAATAATCTTTTCTCGTGTTGAACAATTTCCTTTACTATCAACAATCATATCTACAGAAAATAATATTTGACATTGATACTGTTAATAGATCACTCCGTCTCCAATACGGAGCATCAACACGATGGGGATACTGGGGTTGTTGAGGATATCTTTCTAAATATATTGAACGGCTAATTTTGGTTATTCTACAGCTGTCAAAAATTTATAAAACATCCTTCTAAATGTGTGTCTTTGTTTTTATAATTATTTATTTGCAAACCCCAGTTTGCCAAGCGCTGCATTCACTTCGGGCGCTTTGCCAAACAGATTCCATAATAAACCTGTGCGGTAATTTTCTATCATCACAATAATCGGCCCCTGGTCTATGGCCAGAAATGAATCTGCAAACCAGGGATCGTGCAGGGAGAATGCATCCACAAAACCGTATTCTTTAAACAACTTATCGCCCAGCACGTAATAATAAAAATGCAATGCAGCCATAGACTGTTGGGGAGTGTAAGGAAATGAAGACAGCGCAGCAGTTGGCGCTATATATCCGCGGTCATTGGCAGGCGAACTGGCAGTATAACCGCCATTGATATCGCTGGCAGAAAGCCCCCAGACCGAATCGCTGTAGCCGTAAAACTTTTTAGGATTTTCAACACAATAGCTGTAATTGATCAATGCATGATTGGTTGTCTGCGTAGCATAGTTTGCATATTTATCTACGAGATTTTTTGGATTAAGCCCGAGGAAAGAATAATGCGAAAAGAATAATGGGCCGCCAAAGTTTTCCCCCAAGGGAAGTACATAATTATAAAAGCTTCTTCCGTTTTGCATACCACCATTCCTTGCCCATCCTTCATCATACACAGTTTTCGGAATGCTGAAGTTTTTAGAAGATGCCGCCAGCAAATAGGTGATCAGTGATTCGTTCCAACCCTGGATTTTGTGGTTCATCGCCCACCCTTTATCCGCGCTCCAATGCCAGTAAAGCACCTGCTGGTTATTTTGCCTGAACCAGTTCCACTCCACCCTGTCGCATATGGCGTTGATGTCGGCGCGCAGCGTTGTTTCTGCCGGTGCATTTTCTTTAAAATATTCTCTTACGGCAATCAATCCCTGAATCAGAAAAGACGTTTCCACCAAATCTGCTCCGTTGTCGTTGGCGCTAAAAGCTATTGTTTCTCCGGTATTTCCGTTGAACCAGTGCGGATAAGCGCCATGAAATGTTTGTGCTTTATTTTTTAAGAATGCAATAATTTTTTGCAGCCGTTCCAATCCATCGTTGCGTGTAATGAAATTTCTCTCTATACCCACAATCATTGCCATCAGCCCGAAGCCGGAGCCACCGCTGGTAACAAGGTCCCCCGAAGTATTTCTTTCTCTTGCCAGACCGGAAACCGGATGGCCAAAATCCCAGAAGTACTTAAAAGTTTGCTGCTGCACTTTGGTCAGCAATTCGTCATCTGAAATTTTAGAAAATTTTCGTGCAGAGTCAATCGAGGTGGTAAATGTTCTGCAGAAGTCTGTGGAAAGTGGCCCGCCCGATTTATTTTTTAAATTTCTTGAAATACTAAATGTATATTTTGTAAGATAATTTAATGCAGACGTATGCAGCACCAATTCATCGTCATTTCCGGATAATGTGGCAGTAAAATTTACATGATTACCCGCAGCATCTTTCAAACTTATATTTTCATTGACAGATGATGCTGCTACAGGCTGTGAAAATTTCAATACAATAGAAGGCTTCACATATACGCCTTTCAGATCATTATCAAAGGTTGTACTGTTCACTTTATAGCTCAGCAGATTGGTGATCTTTGGTTGCGGAGGGTTTACTACTGGCTCAGTCCCCGATTTATTACAGGCGCTACAAAATAATACAAAAGCAAGAATTACATAAGAAAACTTATAATATCTCATAAGGAGACTGTTGATATATGTAAATAAACAACAATAAATAATACCGTTACTATTTATTGTAGAAGTACTGTCTGAATACTCCTTGGTAAAATCTGGACTTTGGCAGCTTGGCCTTCTATCCATAAATTGTAAGCGTAGGAGTTTAGTCCTTGATTCATAACTACAACAGCAAGTTTGCCGTCTGTATTAAGAAAAGCTGTAGTTAAAAGATCGGTACGATTTGTGGAAGCACTGACTCTTTTCGCGCCCGGCCTGATAAATTTTGAAAAATGGCCGATATAATAATATGCATTTGTAAAAATGAGCTTTCCTGAATGAGTATTCGCATGCACAGGTGCAAAACAAAAATTACCTACGTGATTAGGTCCCCCCTTTTCATCTAATAAAATATTCCAATCAGTCCAAGCTGTAGTTCCGGCATTAAAATCATTAATCATAGACATGCCATATCTTTCGCCGAGTGACCAATTATTAACACTATCCAAAGAAAACTTCTCTTTACAACCTTCAGTAAAAATCAGATGCTTATCAGGAAATGCCTCTGCTGTTCTGCGCAAGTTGTCAAACATCATTTCACTGCCCGTCCACGTTTCATACCAATGAAAGCCTATTCCCCATACGTATTTTGCCACCTCCGGGTCTTTTAATGTAGTACTTGCACGCTGATAAATAAGATCGCGATTGTGGTCCCAGATGATGAGTTTTTTCTCGCGCATACCTGCTTTATACAGTGCCGGCCCTAAAGCTTCTTTAATAAATTTGGCTTCCTCTTCTGCTGTATAGATACAGCTTTCCCAGGTTTGTGTGGCCATAGGTTCATTTTGAACGCTTAATCCCCATATAGGTATACTTTCATTTTCCAATTCTTTTATGTATTTTACATAATATTGAGCCCATGAAAGATAAAACTCTTCTTTTAGTCTTCCGCCTTTTAGCATACTGTTATTATCTTTCATCCATGCAGGAGGACTCCAAGGGCTTATGTACATTAAGAGTTTTCCGCCCGCAGCATGGATAGCTTCCTTTATTAACGGTATCTTGTATTTTCTATCCTGGTCAATATTAAAGGTATTAAGTGCTTTATCATTATCCATGACATATGTATAGCTATAGCTTGAAAAATCACAGCTATTCATATTGGTTCTTCCTAATGTATAGCCAATCCCCTCGGTAGTGTCGAAATAAGCTTTCAACAAGCTTTGTCTTTGTGATTCAGGGAGTTTATAGTAGGTTTCAGCCGATGCGTCTGTAAAAGCTCCTCCTATACCTATGAAGGTTTGAAATGTTTTTGTGGGATCAATAAATACACAGACATCTGTCTCCTTTGGCTGTTGCATTTCACCGAACATTAAATTACTATGCGTGTTAGTAAGACGATATGTTGTTGTTTCAGCTGTACTAAATATACTAGCCGTTTTTTTATTTAATTTAAAGTCAAAATTTGGTTTTGTGGTGTAATGTATTTTTTTATTAACACTAGCAACAGAACAAGCTTGTAGAATAAAAATTAAAATTGTAAAGTATAGAAATTTTTTCATTTGATTTTTTTAATATTTGATGCTGCCCAGCGGTGATAATTTATGACATAATTTATCACCAAATGATTGTCATCACTGTTTTACCATCTATAGTGACCGGAGCCCATTTGCCTTTATCTTTTATATTGAAGGAGTACGGCGTATTACCTTCGTTTAAAGCTATCATTACTTTTTTATCTCCGGGAGTAAGAAAAGTAACGTTCATTATTGCTCCCGCATTATTACTGTGTATACGCAATGAACCGGGTGTCACAAATTTTGAAGCGTGCGCAATAATATAATAAGATACATTTCTGGTGATTTCAGAGTTATTTATGGTTAATGCACCTTTACATTGAGTACACCCACCAGGGGTATGCGGGCCGTAAGTAGGATCATTCGCCAGATTCCACTCTAAGGCAATCTTGCTGTGATTACGCATAGTTCCTATAATCACATTTCTTATATGCCATACGAGGTCTCCTTCAAAAGTACCGGTGGAACCTGTCCATTGCTCCGTAAAATATAAATTCTTATTAGGAAAAGCTTGATACAATGTTCCCATGGCCTCAACGTTGCCTGCATACAAGTGGAAAGCAGCACCATCAACATATTTCGTTGCCTCCGGATCGCCGTAGATAAGTGTTGGATAATTAATATTGTCAAGATTATGATCGTAAATAATAATTTTTGCAACAATACCGTTTGATTTAAATACTGGACCTAAAGCATGTTTAATAAAATCTCTCTGTTGCTCTGCAGTCATGAGCATGCTTGGATTGTTACCCGGATGTAAAGGTTCATTTTGCGGGGCTACAGCATCAATATTGATTCCTTCTGACTTCATTGCCTGTATATACTTGACAAAATAAGTAGCATACGAATGGTAATATTCAGGTTTAAGGCTTCCGCCTACACTACTATTATTATCTTTCATCCATGCAGGAGGACTCCACGGAGTTGCAATGATTTTTATATTTGGGTTAATTGCCAAAATGCTTTTTAAAACCGGTATGAGATTCACTTTATCGGGAGCTATACTGAATTTTTTTTGATTTATATCTGTTTCACCTTCGGGCAAATCATTATAGCTAAAAACTCTCTCATCGAGATCTGACGCACCCATACTGAGGCGAAGGTAGGTTATACCGATATTGGTTCCTGTATTGTCAAATAGTTCCTTAAGTAGATGGTTTTTTGCAGTTGGGCTCATTTTATTAATAAGCATGGCACTACCTCCAGTTAAGGTGTAGCCAAAACCATCTACAGACTGATATGTTTTAGTATCGTCAACATCTATAGTTGGTAACTTATTAACTA
This sequence comes from Haoranjiania flava, assembly GCF_025631005.1. Lineage (NCBI taxonomy): Bacteria > Pseudomonadati > Bacteroidota > Chitinophagia > Chitinophagales > Chitinophagaceae > Haoranjiania > Haoranjiania flava. Next base: position 136,840 of record NZ_JAOTPL010000004.1, on the reverse strand, counting down.
ACGTAGTAAATAAAATAGGCTTATCAAGTTTTTGAAAAAGCACTGATTTATCCGCTTTTGTAATCCAAATAGTTGCTTGATCTGTAGCAGGTGACGGTGTTGGATTTATATTTCCTCCGCCTTCCTTATTGCATTTCGCAGATAATCCCAAAATAAATATACTTACTATATTAAAGAATAAATAGGACTTTTTCATTTGTATTATTTAATATACCCTTTTATCAATTCTATCTGTCAAGTTAAATTACGTTAGAATATTGGTTAGCAAACAAAAAATTATAACAAAGTACACTTTTATTATTTCTTACCTTTGTATAGTTCTGCTATTTCTTCCTCACTCAATGCCTTACCATAAAGCCTAAACTGGTCCATACCACCTTGCCATTCTTCACCCCAGTCGGTAGTTTTTCCTAAAAGTCTTAGGCCCGTAACTTTATCTGAATTTATTTCAAGCTTACCATGATTATTCCATAATCTTGTTTTATATAAAACTCCGTCTTTGTATAATGAAAATGTGGAGTTAGTTTCATTATAAGTAAATACAAGATGATGCCAGGCGTTATTCAACAGCCCTGGTATTTTGTCGTTTCCAGTAAATTCAAACCAGTTTTCACCTTTTTTATCAAGAATAAAAAACTTCAATACAGCCCCATCTACAGTAGTACCTGCGCCCTTGTGATCAATAAGTGCGAACATTGTTGCGTTAGACCAGTGGCCAACTGTTGTGGGAACACTAAATAAAAACAGAGATTCCTTTTCAGGTATGATATTAGTTTTAATCCATAGAGATATAGAAAAACTTGAACTATGGACAAAGCCATTGGTAGAAGCGTAATTAATATATTTTCCTTTTTCTCCCTCAACAGCTTTTCTACTTACACCATCAATACTTTTTAAAGGATTTGTACTAGGAAAATTTGCCATGATACTATCTACTGCATTCAACAAGGAATCTTTTGTAATACCGTCAAATGCAACATAAAATTTTAGAGGCCCTCCCGGAGCACTTACATCTTTCGGGTAGTCTCCTAAAGCCGGCCGTTCCATTTTTTGACAGCCTGACCATAAGCTTGCTGCCATTATTATAATAACTATTTTATAAAGATTTTTCATTTTTTTCCATTTTAATTGTAATAAATAAATTATCCGAGCTTTTTATTATGGATACTCAGGATTTTGTTTAAGAACATGCACTCCATTTACTTTATCAGACTGATCGATTATAGGTTGTGGCAAAGGTAAATATCTATTGCGATGAGTATACCCTAATGGCCCCAGCACCGTTACAGCATCACCCCAACGCACCAGGTCAAAAAATCTTTCACCTTCCATAGCAAATTCAATTCTTCTTTCATATTTAATGGCTGTTCTCATTTGCAGCTGATTTTGAAAAGTAATTTTAGGCAATACACCTGGCTGACTTTCTCTGGCACGTGCACGAACCATTTCAAGATATTCTTCTGCCATTGCGCCGTTGCCAGTTTCATTAGCAGCCTCAGCCGCCATGAGAATAACATCGGCATAACGTAAAATACGTTGATTGTAGCCTCCGTTTCCGTGTAAATCGTTGGTGGCAGCCTGCACAGCAGGGTCAGCGTATACTTTTTTATTCCAATATGGACGGGGAAGTACAGAAGGGTAAGGAGGGAGTGTTCGACCATAACCTCCATATTGAGGGTCATCACTTTGACCAGAGAATAGTATAGTTCTTCGCTTTCTTGGATCGCTTTGCTCATATGAATCAACTAAGTTTTGGGTTGGCGTATTCCAGCCCCAACCCATATTCCAGCCGGATGCATCACTACCCCGCACGCCTTGGGCAGTAGCGAACAAACTGTATTGGTCAGGTACACCACCAGGGCCCTTATACGCTTGTATCTCAAATATTGATTCCGGTCCGTTTTCACCGGCATCCTGGAAAATTCTAGAATAATTTGATTCCAAAGCATACTGTCCCGATGCAATTATTTGTTGACATAAACTGAGAGCTTCTGACCATCGTTGACGATAAAGCAATGCTTTGGCATATAATGTTTTCGCTGCGCCACTCGTTAGCCTTCCTGGAAAACGACTAATTCCTGCTGCGTTATTCCAATTTAATGGCAAATGCTGGATGGAATATTGCAGGTCTCCATCAATTAGCGCATAGATTTCCGGAACTGTAGATTTTGCTAAACTGTTGACTTGAGCAGCATTTCTTACGGGAAAATCTACTTTTCTTACTTCTCCATATGTACGTACAAGATCAAAGTAGGCTAATGCTCTAAAAAACCTTGCTTCGCCGATATTTATCAAAGAAGCAGGATCAGTCAATTTTAAAGAATCGGCTGTTTGTAATATTACATTAGCAACATCTATCATTTGATATTTACGCTCATAATAAATATTAGTACTCCAATGATCTTTGGAATATTGATATTGGTCATAAATCACTGCCCAGTCAGCTCCATCAGCATCACTACTTCCCTTCATGGCATCATCATCTCTGAAACTATGGATAGCTAACCAAGGTATGTGCCCCCATGCAGCACCACCTAAATCGGGATTGCGAATACCACCATATAAACCATATATTTGACCTTCCAATCCACCCTGATTAAGATCTTCCATAGTTGCTCTAAGCGGCTGACGGTCAAGTAATTTTTTACAACTGATATTTCCCATAACAAATGGTATCAACATCAGAAGTATGCTCCATATAAATATTTTGTTATTATTCATGATTATTAATTTAAAGTTGTTAAAACGTTACATTTAAACCTGCAGTAAACACTAATGGAACCGGTCCATTGCCCCAATCTACTCCAAAGTAAGTAGGATCTCCACCAAATTCCGGCGTATATCCTGTATTTTGCTTAAATGTTTTAAGATTCTGTACATTAGCAAATATTCTTAAACTTTTTATATATACTTTCTGAATAGTATTAGGATTGAAGTTGTATCCTAATTGAACATTTCTGATACGCAAATAACTGCCATCTTCAATTCCATAGGTAGAAGGCAGGCGGTTAATAGCGAATTTATCTCCCAATCTTGGTGTCCAGTTAGAAGTCCCTTCACCGTGCCATCTGCTCAATTTATCAGTAGAATAATTATATCTCGAATAAGGCAATTCTGAACGCCCCCACACGCGATAAACCTCTGCACCATATGAGCCATTAAAGTCAATTCCTAAATCGAATCCTTTATATTGTGTACTTAATGAAATACCGTAAATAAAATCTGGTGTAGGGTTACCAATCATGGTTCTGTCCTCAGTATTAATAATTCCATCGCCGTTCAGATCTTTGTATTTTAAGTCGCCTGGCCCATATTCATATCCAACTACCTTAGGTGATGCTAATTTATCAGCATAGCTTTGATAGATGCCTTCAACTACATATCCGTAAAAATATCCTATAGGGAATCCAACTTCCGTTTGGTTAGGTGAAGATTCAGATGCAGGTAAGAACGTACCAAATTTGGTAACTTTATTATTGAAAGTTGTCATGTTAGCACTTGCGCTGAATGTCCAGTCATTTTTAATGCGTTGATTCCAACTTAATGATAATTCCCAGCCACGATTGGTAAGGCTACCAAAGTTACCTAAAGTTCTTTTTGGCCCATTCCATAAAAACAATAATACATCTCTTGTTTCTTTATCATAATAGTTAATTTCTCCGCTCAATTTGTTATCTAAGAATCTAAATTCCAACCCGAACTCTCTACCTAAAACTGTTTCCCATTTAAGATTAGGATCTACCTCGTAAGTCTTTACATATGATGGAAAAACATTATTCCCAAACACCGCAGTGTTACCTGATGCCAGGGTAGGGAACCATGGATAATCTATACCGTAAGAGTTTTGGTTGCCCAATACACCGATTGAACCTTTAAGTTTCAAGAAATTGATAAAAGTATAGTTCTTCATAAAGTCTTCTTTTGATATTTCCCACGCCATACCTACAGCCCAGAAATTTTGTCCACGTGTTTTAGGATTATATATTACAGAAGACACATCTCTTCTTAAAGAAGCATTGAGGTAATATTTATTTCTATAATTATAAATACCTCTTAATAGTCCTGAGGTAGTAAATGTTTGTCTCTGATAAGAACTTGATTGCGAAGTTGCATTATCTTCAAAGCCATTGGTTAAATACCAAAATCTAGGATCATTAGGTATTGGATCTCCGGTCTGGCTTTGTTTCACAGAACCATATTGATGCGTTTCTTCTAACCAATAAGTAGTAAACCCAGCTGTAGCCATCAAATTGTGGTCGCTAAAACGTTTACTATAGCTAAGAATATAGTCCTGCTGGTATTTTGACCACCTAGCTTCTTCAGAACTTACAGCAGTCACTCTGTTAACCAGGTATCCGCTTTGTGTCACAGGATCGTATTCAGCTGTTAAAGGTGTATAATTCCTTGATTCTACAAAACTCAGATCTCCGTAAAAAGCTGTTCTTAAAGTAAAATCTTTAAGGAAAGATAATTCAGCAAATACATTACCTACTAATCTATTTTCTCTCCCAATATAAGCGTCCCAATTAGATTCTCTTGCTACCAGCGGGTTCGCCAAAGTATTCTGAATGGATGGTACAGCATAATATAAATTATAGGTAGCGCTGTCAGCTCCATAAATTTTCATTCTGTAAGGAAATGTTCCTGCCTCGATGATTGGCGCTAATCTTCTTGCATTTTCCAGCACGTATGTACCATCATTCGGAGAGTAGGTACGTGTACCGTTTACAGAAAAACCCACTTTTAAAAAGTTAGAAAGCTTGTATTCATCGCTTAGATTCAACAGTATTTTCTGCATTTTCTCTCTGATAATGATACCTTCATCGATTTGATATCCCACGCCCATATAAAATTTATTTTTTTCACTACCAGCAGAAACACTAATATTATTTTGTGTAAAGTGACCGGTTTGCGTTACAGCATTTATCCAGTCTGTATTACCAGTCCAAGGAGTATAATCAAAGGGTGTTGTAGCTCCAATATTAACTTTTTCTTCTTCGTACAGCATTTTAAAATCATCAGCGTTAGTGAGTACAGAAATTTTATCTACTAATTTTTTAACACCATAATTTGTATTAAAATTTACGGTAACTCTTCCCATCTTTCCTCTTTTGGTGGTCACTGCAATTACACCAGATGCACCACGAACTCCAAAAATCGCTAATGAAGAAGGATCTTTTAAAATTTCTATGGATTCAATATCATTAGGATTAATGAAGTCAATATTGTCATTGAATACACCATCAACAACATAAAGTGGTCGTATTGAACCGACGCTCACCGTACCTCTAATTCTTATGTCCGGCGCTTTGCCTGGTGTGCCGTATGGCGTCACGCTTAAGCCAGCAACCTTCCCCTGCAAGCTTGCCACAGGATTGGTGTTTGGCTTATCGGCTATTTCCTCACCGCTTATTTTTACAATGGAGCCCGTCAAATCTCTTCTGTTTGCCACACCATAACCAATCACCACTACCTCGCTGCCGGCTGCCTGAGCTGCCGACTGCATAAGTTGAATGCTGATGTCTGTATCGTTGCCCAATGTAAATGTTGAGCGATCATAACCCAGGCTGGTGATCTCCAACATCGTACCTGATGCAGCACGAATAGTAAAATAGCCTGCTGTATCGGTTGTAGTGCCATTGGCCTGGCTGGCACGCACTACTGCGCCGGGTATGCCATTACCCGTTTCAACATCAGTAACCCGGCCACGGTATGTTTGCTGTGCAAATAACAGCGCCGGCAATAAAAAAAGTAAAAATAAAATGCTGTGCTTCCTTTTCATATTAAATGAATTTTTGCTTTTAAATAGAAATATTCTATAAATCTCTACCCAAATTTAAAAGTAAATGTTAATATATATTAGAAAAACAGTTAAAAATAAATACGTCTACAATACATCAAACCATTAATTTCGACATATATTAATACATCATAACCATCTCATGGTTATTCTATTAAAAAAGTAATTTCTTGAGAATCAATGCAATTTAAAAATATAGAAGCAGGCTAATTAACGTTTGGAAAATTAATGATCAGAATTTCATCATAAAATCATTTAAATTCGCTTCACTGTCCAGATTTAGCTTTTTCCTAAGACGGTAACGCTTGATTTCAACGCCGCGTGTGGAGATATTTATAAGCGGTGCAATTTCTTTGGATGAGAGATTCATACGTAAATAAGCAGCAAGTTTCAGATCCTGCGGTGTTAATTGCGGGTAAGCTATCAGCAGCCGGTTAAAAAAATCTTCATGTACTTTACTGAATCCGTTTTCAAAGAGGCTGCGTTCTTCCTGGTCGTCTGAAATGTAGCGGTCTAATTGCCGGGAAAGTTTTTGTATCTGGTAATGCGATTTTTCATCTGTACCTTCTGCCTTTAGCTTGTTAAGTTCTGTTTTTAACTTCTGCAACGCTTTCTTGTTTTTTATCAGCTTCATAGCTGATTTGGCTACATCTTCACTCTTAATGATCACTTCACGCTCCAGTTCTTTCTGGTGCTGAAGCAGGGTAAGGTGTTCTACTTTTCTTTTTTCTTCCTGCAACTTGCGTTCATGCTGCAAGCGCATGTACTCATTTTGCCGCTTTACTCTCCAGTTTACATAATAATATATGCCGTAAGCAATCAATAACAGCAACAGGATGTAAATAATAACAGCTACCACCGAAGTATACCAGGGATTAAGAATAGTAAACCTGTAATCCACAATTTTGTCTGACTGGTTTGACTGTACTTTCAAAGAATACTGTCCGGGCAGCAGGTTGTTCACTTCTCTTTCTGATGATTTTGTCCAGCTGCTCCATAGAGTATCATCTGCATTGCGGGTAAGTGAATAGCGAAAAAGCACATCCCTGTCAAAGACCGGGTGGGCAGCCACAATCTGGAGGGTATTGTTTTTGTAAGAGACCTTTGATCCCGGCGGATCCTCAACAGCAGGGGTATGGCCTTTACCGGTAAAACGTATCTGCCTGATGAAAAGCGTGGTTTCATTTACATCGCCTTTATAATAATTCCTGTCGTAAATCACAAATCCCTCCTCGCCGCAAATGAAATACAGATTATCTTTCAGCTGTAAAATGTTTTCATAGTTATTTACCAGTGAAAAATTTGCCTGTACCCAGGAGATTTTCTCAAGCTGGTTGCCCTGCGCTTTATTTACCAAAGCAAGAGTGTTGTTACCAAGTACATACCATAGATTATGGGTATTACCAATTACTTTATTGGCATAAAAATTACTTCCCAGCTGACTTTTAATCCTTTCACTCAATATAAATTTATTTTGCCGGCTGTCATACTCAAAGATGCCTTGGGAAGAAGCAAGGTATACATTCCCTTCCAGGGAAAAAAGTGAATACCTTGCATCATGTTTATCACTGTTCTCAATCTCTACCTGGCGTAAAGACGCTGTGGTAAGGGAGTCTGATAGTTGTAATACATAAATACCGGCATTGGCATGCTCTATCCAGAGATTTTTGTTTTGTTGTATAATTTTTCTGGACGGTATAAAACCGGTTGAATCCAACAGCCTGTAAAACGCCCACCCTTTGCCTCCATAATTGTATAGCGCCGGCCCGATGTAAGAGCCCTGTACTAAGTAATTGGGATATGCAGCCAGCTTTTGCAGGTTCCAGCCGCCGGGGACATCTGAAATTTTATAAATGTTGCTTCCTTCAATGCGGTAGGTAGCATTATTGTTGCCGCAGATAAGCTCGTTGTCTATAAAAGAAAGGTCCCACACCTGTTCATTGATGCCGTTAACTTTTGTGATGGCTGATAATGTAAACGGGTTATAGCTGTTTACTTTAGTATGAAACAGGCCCTGGTTGGAGCCAATGTACAAATTATCGTTGATCAGGCTGGCTGTATAAATAGCGCCAATGTTGCCATGCACATCTTTAAAGAACTGCAGGCCTGAATTGATCACAATTTCGTCAATACCTTTGTCCAGGCCTGCCCACAGGTTGCCCATTCGGTCCTTAAACAAATTCAGGACTGTGTTGTTTTGCAAACCGTTGCTGCGGTTGATGTGGTGCTGTATATTGCCTTGTGCATCGCAGATGATAATACCGTTGCGTATAGTGCCGAATGCATATCTGTTATCATCTATGCGGAGGCCTGCATTCAGATCATTGGATTGTATAAAATGGCCGGCCGGTGTATTCCAGGGAGTAAATTTTACACCATCATATACATAAAAACCGCTTTTTACAGTGCCGATCAACAGCGTATTATTGATGAACGGTACAATGCTGATCACTTTAAGCCCGTTGAACAGCTCACTTCCTGATATTTTGGAAATGGAATTATCCCTGTTAATGATATAAATACCATGATCCAGCACCTGTATGTAATCTTTTCCGCGGATGGAAAAGAGATACATTATATTTCCCGGCAGCTCTATTTGGGTTATCCTGTCATCTTTATACCGGTATAGTTTAGAGAAAGACTGGAACAGAATCCCATCACTCTGGGTATTTATTTTCCATATCTCTTCTTTGGCAAAATTTTGCTGGGGAACCAGCTTGCTCAGAGAATGGTATACCAGTGGTCCCCTGTCTTTTTGTTGCCAATAACCAAATTCACCATAAGCACCGGTGTAAATCCTGTTGTTTGCATCTGCGGCTACTGCCCTAACAATGGGGTTGCCGGGTAATTTATAGGTTGTCCACTGGCTGCCGTCAAAGCTCAGCAGGCCATTGTTGTTGGCTACGTATATTAAACCATTATTATCCTGCGATAATGACCAGTTCTGGCTGTGGGCATTGTAGCTTTGTTTGGTAAAATTTACTACCTGGGGTGTGCTGTTAAATCCATACTGGCCCAATACGGATATGCTTAAGCACAGCAGGCCAGGCATTAATAAAAGAAAGCATCTTTTTTTAAATTGCATTGGCTAAAATTACAAAAGAATTTTCTTACGGAGCCACTCTGAATATTTTCCACTGGTTGTCTACCAGGGTATACACGATCCTGTCGTGGAGGCGGCTGCTCCTGCCCTGCCAGAACTCAATAGTTTCTGGTTTTATAAGATATCCGCCCCAGTGCGGAGGTTTGGGTACAGCTTCCGGATAGATTTTTTTATAGTTTGCTTCGTTTTCTTCAAGTACGTCCCTGGAAGCTATAATGCGGCTTTGCGGCGAACTCCATGCCCCTATGCGGCTGCCATATGGGCGCGACTGGAAATAAGCATCGCTGGCAGCTTCGTCAATTTTCTCTGCAATGCCTTCAATGCATACCTGGCGTTGCAGTTCTTTCCAGAAAAACACCAGTGAAACTTTGCTGTTCTCAGCTATCTGCCGGCCTTTCTTACTTTCGTAATTGGTAAAAAAAGTAAATCCCTGGTCTGAAAATTCTTTTAATAAAACAATACGTGCGGAAGGTTGCCCGTCAGTAGCAACTGTTGAAAGCGTCATGGCATTTACTTCTGTGATCTTGCTTTCCACGGCTTCATTCCACCATACCTCAAACTGCCGCATCGGCATTTCAAGCACATCTTTCTCACTCAGTTTTTTCAACATATAATCGATGCGGATATTGCCTATCTTCTTTTCCATGAATTATTTATTTTGATTGTTTATGTAAGAAATCTTTCTCCTCTTTGGTGAGTGATGCTAAACCATGCCGGCTGATCTTATCCAATATGCGGTTAAGTTTCATTTCATTGTCATGGTTAATTTCGGCCTGCGTTCTATTGGCAGAACGGGCTTGCGGAGAAAATGCGGTATTTATTGTATGTAAAAAATTATTCATCCAAGCGCCGTGGTCTTTTCCTCTTTGCAGTTGCCTGGTAAAAAGAAAGCCTGCGAAAGCAGCCGCAAAGTAAGCGGCGACCAACGGTACGCTCCGCGCCGTAAGAAAAGTTAAGGCTGCATAGATAGCAGTTAATATCCACAAGGAAAAACCGCCGCGGATAGCGCTGAATATCTTGTAATTCGGTGATAAGGTAGTAACCGCTGCAGCCAATGCAAACACAGGCAAAGAAGAGGTAAGCAGGTAAGTATTTACATGCATTACCCCGGCAACTACCAGGAATACCATGCCCCCTGCAAGCCCGCCGTAAAAATATACCGGGAAGACTCTTTTGGAAGTAAGTAATATTTGCAACAGTGAACCGAAGAACAAGAGCCAGATCATGCTGGTGAGAAAAGGCATAAAGCTTTCATTGGAAAACATATAGGTAACCAGCGACCACGGTTTGCGGATAAACGCGCCGAAGTTTCCCGGCACGGAAAGCCATTGCTGCGGATGGTACTGCAAATCTTCCGGTAGCATTTGTTCGAATTTATTTTTCGACAACGGCAGCCCGTTGATCATTTCAAAAGAAAGAATAAAAACATAGATCACTGCGTTTAAAATGATCAGCTTTAACACGGCATTGCCGTCTGCAAAAGATTTAATTTTATTTTCCATGAAATTTACCTGTAAAAATTTTTGCCCTTCTTATGCCAGTACCACACCAATAAAAAGCCGGTGATAGCCCCGCCGATATGCGCAGCATGCGCTATGCCCGTACTTCCGCCTGATGCACTGGAAAAACCTCCGATCAGATCCAGCACCAGTATGCCTATAATGGCCCACTTGGCTTTAATGGGAATAGGGATAAACATAAGAAATAAAGGCGTGTTGGGAAACAAAAAAGCAAATCCTACCAGGATGCCGTAAACGGCACCGGATGCACCTACCGCCACACTGTAAGAGCCGGTATAATATTGTACGGCCAGGTGTAGCGCTGCTGCGCCCAGGCCGCAAATGAGGTAGAATATCAGAAATTTTTTAGAGCCCCAGAGGTTTTCAAGTACCCTTCCAAACATCCACAAGCCAAACATATTGAACAGAATGTGGTACAATACTATGCCGCCGGCGCTGTTGTATGCAGCATGGGCAAACATGTGGGTAATTACCTGCCAAGGGTGAAACTCAGCAGTTCCTATCGGCCATAAGCCAATATCAGATGTAAAATTGTATGCAGGATCCAGGGCAAGCTGTGCAACCCATACCAGCACATTTATAATAATCAGGTTTTTTACAACCGGGGGAAAGTTTTGATTTAAGGAGTATCTGTTCATCCAAAATATTTTATTGTAAATTATAAAGATTTAGTTTTTAATTTTAGCTGCACCACATTTTCTATATGCAGTGTATGCGGAAACATATCTACAGGCTGCACTTTAGTCACAGTGTATTTAGCATCCAGCAGTTGAAGGTCGCGCGCTTGTGTGGCAGGGTTGCAGCTCACATATACAATCGTTGGCGCTTCCATATCCAGCAGTTTATCTACAAGTTTCTCGTGCATGCCTGCGCGCGGCGGATCAGTGATTACTACATCCGGCTGGCCATGCACAGCAAAGAAATCATCATCACAGATTTTAATGACATCGCCTGCAAAGAATTCAGCATGAGCAATGTTGTTCAGGGCGGCATTTTCTTTGGCATCTTCAATGGCGTCTTCCACCACTTCCACGCCAATTATTTTTTTAGCTTTATCGCTGCAAAAAATACCGATACTGCCGGTGCCGCAATAAAGGTCATACAATACCTGTGATCCGTCAAGTTCAGCAAAATCCCTGGCTACCTGGTAGAGCGTCTCTGCCTGGCGGCTGTTTGTCTGGAAGAAAGATTTCGGGCTTATTTTGAACTTAAAATGTTCCAGCATTTCCGTAATATAGCCATTACCATAATAAGTTAGCGGTTGCTGGTCGTAAAGGCTGTCGTTCTTTTTTTCATTAATGGTGTACAGCAAAGTGGTAATCTGGGGAAACTTTTTCACCAAAAGTTCCAGTAATGCCCCGCGGTTTTCTTTATCTTCATAGCCGAATACTACGTTCACCATCAACTCGCCGGTTGTGGTGTTGCGCACGTGCATGGTCCTGAGCCAGCCGGCATGGTTCCTGATATCATAAAAAGGAATTTTTCTGAGCCGGGCAAAATTGGCGACGAACTTTCGTATTTCATTGGTAGGCTCTGCCTGCAGGTAACAAACATCTATGTCCACAACTTTATCGAAGAAGCCTTTAGCGTGCAGCCCCGCAGCATCCTGCTGTGGTATGTCGCCTGTAAGTTTCATGGCCTGAAAATCTTCGCGGGGGATATATTTTTTAGTGCAGAATGTATATTCCATTTTATTGCGGTAGCGTGTTGTGTCCGTGCATCCGATGATGGGCTGAATTTCAGGCAGGGCAATTTTGCCAATACGCTCCAGGCTGTCTGTTACCTGGCGCTGCTTATAGTGTAGCTGCTTTTCATAAGGAAGGTTTTGCCAGGTGCAACCCCCGCAGGCGCCAAAATGCTTACAGAACGGTTCAATGCGCTCTTTGGCGTAAGAAATAAATTTTACAGGAAAAGCATTTGCCCAGTCTTTTTTATTTTTAGAAAGCTGTATATCTACCACATCTCCCGGAACCACGTTTTCAATAAAAATTACTTTCCCCTCTACACGCCCGATGGATTTACCTTCAGCTGCATAATCTTCCACTAAAATATTTTCCAGGACAATTCTTTTATCTTTTTTTCTGCTCACGCCGCAAAGGTAAAGTTTAATTGAGAATGGAGAGTTGAAATTTGCGTAAATGGGCAAGTAATAATTGATAATCAAAACAAATCTTATTTTGATTATTCGGCTAACGAAAATAAATTAAATTGTCAAGATATATCAGAACGCAACACGGACGGACAATCCATTGTCCATTATCAATTCCACTCAAACGTATGCGCAGTACCTGTTAGATTATTTTTAAGCGATGTGGATATAATATTGTAAATTTACACCTCCAAATTACATCTAAATAATACACCTATTATGATTGATTCTTTCGAAAAAATTGATGTGGAGGTATACAAAACCCCCGATGAAGGCGCCAGGGCAGTTGCTCAGGAAATCGCTGACCTTATCAGAGCCAAACAGGCAAATAACGAAAAATGTGTGTTGGGCCTTGCAACTGGTTCTACCCCGTTGAAATTGTACGAATACCTTATACAAATGCATAAGGAAGAAGATCTCAGCTTTAAAAATGTAGTTACATTCAACCTGGATGAATACTACCCGCTTGAAAAGGAAGCAGAACAAAGCTATTGGAATTTTATGCACGTGAGACTGTTCAATCATATAGATATTGACCCGGATAATATACACCTGCCAAAAGGCGAATGGCCCAAAGACAAGATCAGGCAGCATTGCGAAGAATATGAAAAAGCTATTGACGATGCCGGTGGTATAGACCTACAGATATTGGGCATAGGTAACAACGGGCATATCGGCTTTAATGAGCCTGGCTCCAGCATCCATGCCAGGACAAGGCTGGTAGTGCTTGAGAACTCTACACGAGTTGCTAACCTGAAAGACTTCCCCAACCTGTCTAAAGTACCGAGAATGGCTATATCCATGGGCATCAGCACCATCATGCGCTCTAAGAGAGTGGTGCTTTTAGCATGGGGGCACAAGGCGCCTATCGTTGCCAGGGCTGTAGAAGGTACCGTGACAGAACAGGTGCCTGCCAGCATTCTGCAACAACATCCTGATTGCACTTTTGTAATTGATGAATCTGCGGCTGCGGAGTTGACCAGGTTTAAATCGCCCTGGCTTACGGGCGAAGTAGACTGGAACGACCAGCTGATCAGGAAAGCGGTTGTAAACCTTTCATTGAAACTTAAAAAACCTTTGCTGAACCTTACCGATAATGATTATATTGAAAATGGTTTAGGTGACTTATTAACCGAAAAAGGAGAAGCATACGACATTAACCTGCTGGTGTACTACATGATGCGCGACACCATCACAGGCTGGCCCGGCGGAAAACCAGGAGCTGAATATCCACGCCATCCTGAGCGCCCGGAGCCTTTTCCTAAAACATCTATCATCTTTTCTCCACACCCTGATGATGACATCATCTCCATGGGCGGCACCTTTACACGCCTGGTAGAGCAGGGACACAACGTACATGTAGCCTATCAAACCAGTGGAAACATTGCCGTTACAGATGAATTTGTAACAAGATACCTCGACTTTGCTGTAGGCTTCGATGAGCTTTCCGGAACAGATAGCTCCCACAGCCGCGAGATTATGCAGGATGCTCAGAAATATCTTTCAGGCAAGCAAAAAGATGAATCCGATACACCCGTGATCCGCGAAATAAAAGGCCTGATCAGGAGAACTGAAGCGCGTGCTACTGCCAAATATGTGGGTTTAAAGGAAGACCAGATACACTTTATGAACCTGCCCTTCTACGAAACCGGCCTGATTGAGAAAAAGCCTATGGGTGAAGAAGATATAGCCATCACCATGAAATTGTTGAGAGAAATAAAACCACAACAGATATTCTGTGCCGGTGACCTTGCTGACCCTCATGGCACCCATAAGGTATGCCTGGACATTATATTTGAATCCATAAAAAGAATAAAGGAGCAAGGAGATGAATGGCTGAAAGATTGTTGGGTGTGGATGTATAAAGGTGCATGGCAGGAATGGGATATTACTGAAATTGAAATGGCAGTACCCATGAGTCCTGGACAGGTAAGGCACAAACGCTACGGTATATTCATTCACCAGTCCCAAAAAGACAGCGTACCCTTCCAGGGAAGCGACAGCAGGGAATTCTGGCAGAGAGCAGAAGAAAGGAATGCTAATACTGCTAACCTGTATTCAGAATTGGGGCTTACCAAATACGCTGCTATGGAAGCTTTCGTAAGATGGAAATTTTAATGTAGTAATTTACTGAACTAAACGGGAGGCTGTCTCAAAAGGGCAGCCTCTTGCTGTTTGAAAATTTCAAAACTGCTACCCCCTCTTTACTATAAAGAAAAAGTTGCTTACGCAAAGCGCGCTACCTATAGCCCAGCTTCAGCCTTTCAATAAAATCCTGTACCAGCGGATTTGCGTTAATGATCTTTTGCAGTTTCTCTTCGCTGGTCATCGGGCGTTCGATCACAATGTCTGTATGGTCTACCTCTACACGGAAATGGATGCTGCGGTTGGCAAAAGCTTTTTGTACTTCGTCAGATATGAATGGGCGTTCCTTGTCAATAAAGCCGCCTGAAATGGAACTGTCTACTTTTACAACAAATTCATTTTCGCCGGAAACGGCTAACTGCGCCAGCCTGAAAGCATTGGCAGAGGATTGTTTGGACTGCTTATGCAGCTTTACGGCAAAATCATTCCAGATCTGGGTGAGTTTATTTATTTCCAGCGGGATGGCTTCTGCAATCTCCTCCACATTGTATTCATGGTTGTATTTCTGCCGCAGGCTTTCCAGTAAATTCTTTTTGGAAATACCGTTCGATTCCAATGCAGGTTGTGTTTTCTTTACTTCCTGCTTTAGAGGTTCTGCAGCAGAGTCCGGCTGGTTGCTACTTCCGCCGTAGCTTACAGCAGGTTTCTCCGCTTCTTTTTCTATATATAATCTGGCATCACCATACTCGCGTAGCGCCGGTTTAGCTGCGCTATCTTGTACAGGTATAGTTTTGGCTTTGAAAGGTAAGATGTCAGCAGACCTTATAGCTACCGCATCATTGATCCGTTTTTTTTTTACTAATTGATTGTGCTCTGCCGACAGCTCAATAGCCTGCTGCAGGTAGTTAAGCTTCATCAGTGCCAGTTCTACATGCAGCCTCCTGTTCCTTGCCGTTTTGTAATTGATCTCTGCTTCATTGAGCAGGTTCAATGCACTGAGCATAAAAGAAAGATCTGTTTCCTGTGCCACATGCTGGTATTTATCGCGCATTGTTTCCACTACATCCAGCAACGATATGGCTTTCGGGTTTTTACAAACCATGAGGTTGCGTATAAATTCTGCAAAGCCGTTCAGGAAAATGTCGCCTTCGAAGCCTTTGCGGTTTATCTCATCATACAGCAGCATGGCAGCAGCAAGATCCTGTGCAGACAAGGCTTCCAGCAGTTTAAAATAATAATCGTGATCCAGTATGTTCAGGTGCTCGAGCGTGTTCTGGTAGGTGACTTTACCGTTTGTGAAACTTACTATTTTGTCCAGTATGCTGAGGGCATCGCGCATACAGCCTTCGCTTTTCTCGGCAATGACATGCAGTGCAGATTTATCTGCATCAATATTTTCTTTGGTTGCTATTTCCTGCAGGTGATGAATGGTGTCGTCGTTGGTTATTCTCTTAAAATCAAAGATTTGGCAACGGCTAAGGATGGTAGGCAGAATCTTGTGCTTTTCTGTAGTAGCCAGGATAAAAATGGCGTAATGCGGCGGCTCTTCTAAAGTTTTTAAAAACGCATTGAACGCGCTTGAGCTGAGCATGTGCACCTCATCTACGATATACACTTTATACTTACCGGCCTGAGGCGCAAAACGCACCTGCTCTACCAGTGTCCTGATATCGTCTACAGAGTTGTTAGAGGCAGCATCCAGTTCATGAATGTTTAAAGAAGTACCTTCATTAAAGCTTTTGCAGGAGTTACATTCATTGCATGCTTCCCCATCAGCCTGCGGGTTTTCGCAATTGATGGTTTTTGCCAGGATCCTTGCACAAGTGGTTTTTCCCACACCCCTCGGGCCGCAGAAAAGAAATGCATGTGCGAGCTGGTTGTTTTTAATAGCGTTTTTTAAAGTAGTAGTGATGTGTTCCTGTCCTACAACGGTATCAAAGGTTTGGGGCCTGTATTTCCTGGCTGAAACAACAAAATTTTCCATGGTGCAATTTACATAAATTTCAGCGCAGACGAATACATTTCATTTTTTGTAAAGCTTTTTAATCTGACTAGCAATCAATATTATTTTAAACCGGTTATCTTTGCCGCGTAGATGGCAAAAGATAAACCAAAATACAAGTCCAACACGCAGATATTTGTAGAATACCTTAATTTCGGCACGCAGTTGGGGCTAATGCTGTTTGTGGCGGTATGGGGCGGCAAAAAACTGGATGAAAAACTTCACCTGTCTTTTCCGTTGCTGGTATGGCTGTTTCCGCTGATCGTGATCGCAGGGATGTTCATCAAACTATTCCGCGACACTGCTAAAAAGAAAACTGAAAATGAATAAACTGAATATCAAGAAAGACACCCTGGTACTGGTGATAATTTTTATTGTGATCAATACAGTTGTTCTGGTATTGAACAATACAGGCGTTGGTGTGCCACAGATCAATTATACCGTAGTGCTTATTGCCAACCTGTTGCTTTTCGTACTTACTTTTGTTTCCTACCTGGTACACATAAAATCTGTGAACAATAACAATCCCTATGCTTTTGTAAGAGGCATCATGTCTATGATGATCGTGAAATTACTGGTGCTGGCAGGCGCTGTAATTTTATATCTGTACTTCTTCAAGGAATCTAAAAACGTACCGGCTATTATTGCCGGGCTTGGACTATACATACTTTACAGTGTAATGGATGTGCGCGCAGCATTTAAACTCAGCAGGAACAAAAAGAATGGCTAAGGTTGAGCAACCGATGCAGGCGCTGGCCGCCTATCTTCCGGAAAACTGTTTTGAAGAGGTAGTGAATTACCTGGTGAAATACAAAGTTCACCTTACCATCACCCGTGCACGAAAATCTGTAATGGGAAATTACAAAAGCGCCTATAAAGGCGATAACCACAAGATCTCCGTCAACGGAAATTTAAATAAATATTCCTTCCTGGTCACCCTCTTGCATGAGCTGGCACATCTGCTTACCTTTGAAAAATACGGGTCGCGTGTACAATCGCATGGCAGGGAATGGAAAGCAATTTATTCATGGTTGCTGGCAGACTTTTTAAAGAAACATATTTTTCCGGACGACGTTGTAAAAGCCATCAGTGAATCAATACATAACCCGGGCGCCAGCGCCTGTGCAGAAGACGGGTTAATGCGTGCTCTGCGAAAATATGATGCGCATGCGCCTAATAAAGTATTACTGGAAACGCTACCACCCGGAACACATTTTTTATACAGTGATAAAACTTATAAAAAAGGTAAGAAACGTACCAAGCGATTTGAATGTATAGAAGTAGATTCAAAAAAAATGTACCTGTTCAGCCCGGTTTGTGAAGTGGAAGTTGTAAGATATAAATCTTTTGGGCAGGATAAGTAAATGTTTAACTTTATACACGCTTATTACTTATTAAATCCAATGCCATGCATGAAAAAATTTCTCTTTTTGTCTTGTTGATCTTGGCCTTTTTTTTATTAACCTCTTGCTTTGCAAAACCCATAGCAAGGCAGATACCGCAAAATAATACTACATACCAGGTAGATTATTTATTTGAACATGATGGTTGTAAAGTTTACAGGTTTTATGATATTGGCGAATACGTTTACTTTACTAATTGCAGTGGAAATGTTACAGCACATAGTAAGGACTCATCCGGGCAAAAGAGGATAGTAAATGCGATTTATAAAGACACTGCCTTAATACAAAAATAGATCATCTTTTTGATGCTGTGCAGGCATTGTAAATCTATAGCAAGCTGTTTAACCAACAGCTTCTTTCAATTGCCGCAAAGCTTTTTCCAGTGTACTTCTCGGGCAGCCCACATTCAAGCGCATAAAGCCTGCTCCCTGCGAACCAAAGGTTGCGCCGTCGTTAAGCGCAAGCCCCGCCTGATCTCTGAATAAACAGACCAGTGCTTTATGATCGAGCTGTAACCCGCTGCAGTCAAGCCATACAAGGAAAGAAGCCTGTGGTATCAATGCTTTTATTTGGGGAATATTTTTTTGCAAATATCCCGCTACGAATTGAACATTGTCCCACACATAGGCTGTCATTTCCTTACGCCAGTCGTCACATAGTGTATAAGCCACTTCTGTAGCCAGGTAAGAAAACAAAGTGCCCTGGTCAAGCTCGGCTCTTTTGAGATAATTATAGTAAGATTTCCGCAGGTCATGATTTTTTATAACTGCGTAGGAGCAAACAATACCGGCCAGGTTAAAAGTTTTTGAAGGCGCCATAAAGGTAATGGAATGCTGCGCTGCCTTTTCAGAAACTGTGGCAAAAGGCGTATGCTTATACCCGTTGTGCAATATTTCTGCATGGATCTCGTCTGATATTACCAGCACATTATGCGCAGCACAAATTTCTGCTACTTCCTGCAACACTTCCCTGCTCCAGGCAATGCCAACCGGGTTGTGGGGGTTGCATAAAATAAGTATTTTACATTGCTGCTCTGAAACAATTTTCTTCAGCCCCCCGAGGTCCATGGTGTAGTTTTCGCCATCAAACAGCAACGGATTTTCTACAACAGTTCTGTTCTGCGCCTGCGGCACCAGCCTGAAAGGATGATAAACGGGTGGTTGTATAATAATTTTATCGCCTTCATTTGTGAAATGATCAATAGCCAATCCTATACCCTTCACAATGCCGGGAATGTAGCTCAGCTCTTCGCGCGAAACGCTCCAGCCGTGCTGAGATGACAGCCAGTTTATGATAGCATCATAGTAATTTTTAGAAGGAATAGTATAACCAAAAATACCATGATCAATTCTTTTTCTGAAAGCTTCTATGATCTGTGGCGGCGCTTTAAAATCCATATCGGCAACCCACAAAGGTATCAGCCCTTCCCGGCCGATCTTCATTTTCATGGCGTCTGTTTTGTAGGCATTGGTGCCCCTTCGGTCAATTACTTCATCAAAATTGTATTTGTATTCCATAGCACAAATGTACCGATTTGATTTTTTTAAAAGAGGTGTTTTGTTTTCAAACAGATAAAATTGGCACAAGCTTTCAATTGTCAGCATCTTCTGCATACATTTGCCGTGATGAAGGCTAAAAATCATTACCGCACATTGGGCATACATTATAAAGCGTCAGGCGCCGAGATCAGGAATGCATACCGCAAACTTGCTATGAAATATCATCCCGATGTGAACAGCAGCAAAACCGCGCAAACTATACTGGCTGAAATCAATGAGGCTTACAATGTGCTATCAAACCCCGAAAGAAGAAAACAATATGACCTCTATGAACTGGAAGAGTTTACTGAAGTAAAAGCCTATGAGAAAAACATACGCGATATTTATAAAAAAATAACTGAACTGCGCAGGGATGTGGTAAGAATGGACAGGTACCGCATGGATACCAATGTGGTTTACAGGGAATTAATGCACCAGCTTTCAGACAGGAATATGGAGATCATCAACAACAATGACGAAGCTTTGCTGAGAAAAAATTTATTTGAAGAAGTAATCGGAATTGTTTCTTTTCTTGACTACAGCCAGCAGGTGCCGGTAATGGAACAGCTGAAAAAAATCAACACACCCAGCAACGTGGACAAGCTTGCCAAGCAACAGAAAGCAACTTATTTACTCAATAAATACAAACTGGCCATTGCCATAATTGCTGCATTAATTTTACTAATGCTCCTCTCTGCTGTATTTTAATCCTGCTCTATCAGTTGCACTTCGCTTATACCATCTTTTTCTTTCCACAAAACCTTTACCTTTTGGGAATCGAAAGTGTCGATGGAGCGGCCGATATAATTGGCCTGTATAGGCAACTCTCTCCCAAACCTGCGGTTGATCAGCACACAAAGCTCTACACATTTTGGCCGTCCGAAGGTAAGCAATGCGTCTAATGCAGCGCGTATAGTCCTGCCTGTCCACAATACATCATCTACCAGTACTACAGCTTTGCCTTCAATGCTGAACCTGATGTCGGTTTCGTTGGCCATGTGGAGTTCTTTACGGATATCATCGCGGTAAAAAGTTATATCAAGCCTGCCGTAATCGATTTTGCTGCCATCTACAAGCGGTGATAACGCTTCCACTATCTTGTCGCTGAGAAACCTGCCGCGCGGCTGCAAGCCAATGATCACCGTATTTTCAAGAGACAAATGGTTTTCTAATATTTGATGTGCAAGACGTTGTATGCTCAATTGCAACTGTTCTTCTTTCAGAATTGTTTTGATCATTGTATAACTTTTTCAGCCGGACTCAAATATACTACCTATTTTTATTCAAACAAAAAAGCAAAAAACATATTTGCATATAAATAAACACAGCTTATTTGCTTAAATTCGCTGTTTAAAAAAACAAACATGCATAAATTAAATTTACTGATAGTATTGCTGCTGTTATCTTCCGGAACTTTTGCCCAAAAGAAAAAAGTTGTACCTGCTAAACCCTTTACCAAGCCTGCTCTGGCAGCGCCTAAAACATTTGACGACTCTTTAAGTTACGCTATCGGCATCAGTGTAGGTACTTTTTATAAAAATATGGGCGCAAAGAATATCAACGCGGTTTTTCTGGGCGATGCTGTCAATACCGTGTTTCAAAATAAGCCGGCTCAAATTACAGAGCAGGATATCAACGCTATTTTCAGTAAAGCAGAAGGCATGTTTGCCGAAGAAAAAAACAAACAACAGATCAAATCTCTCGACAGTATTATAGCTGTTAAGTTTCCACAGGCTAAAGTAGTGAAAAACGCCAGCGGACTGCGCTACGAGGTTTTGCGTGCAGGCACAGGCAGGAAACCAGCGCTTACGGACACTGTGGTTTGCCACTATGCCGGCACCCTGGCAGACGGAAAAGAGTTTGACAATTCCTATAAAAGAGGCGAGCCGGTCTCCTTCCCCGTTAACGGTGTTATCAAAGGCTGGACAGAGGCTTTGCAACTAATGCCTGTTGGCAGTAAGTGGCGCCTGTTCATACCTGCCCAACTGGGTTATGGAGAAAGAGGGGCAGGCGGTGGCGAAATACCCCCGGGAGCCGCACTGATATTTGATGTGGAACTGATAAGCATTAAATAAAAATGCAGTACCTTTGCAGTTATTTTTTTTAATTAAATAAACCTATATGTCAACAGGAATAAAAAACGTTGAATTAAACTTACCATATAAAGTTGCCGATATCAGTCTTGCTGACTGGGGCAGAAATGAAATTACGCTTGCAGAAGCAGAAATGCCCGGGCTGATGAGCCTGCGCGAAGAATACGGAGTAGCACAGCCGCTGAAAGGTGCAAGAATAGCCGGTTGCCTGCACATGACCATCCAGACGGCCGTATTGATAGAAACGCTTACTGCACTTGGTGCGGAAGTGCGCTGGTCTTCCTGCAACATTTTCTCTACACAGGATCATGCAGCAGCAGCAGTGGCAGCAGCAGGTGTACCCGTGTTTGCCTGGAAAGGAGAAACCCTTGAAGAAGCCGACTGGTGTATTGAACAAACCTTATTCTTTGGCAGTTATGACAGGCCGTTGAATATGATTCTTGACGACGGCGGCGACCTTACCAATATGGTGTTTGACAAATACCCTGAACTGGTAGCCAACATCAAAGGCCTTTCCGAAGAAACTACTACAGGCGTGCACCGCTTGTACGAAAGGATGGAAAAAGGCACTTTACCAATGCCTGCCATAAATGTGAACGACTCTGTTACCAAATCTAAATTCGACAATAAATACGGTTGCCGCGAATCGGCTGTAGATGCTATCCGCAGGGCAACTGACATTATGCTTGCAGGAAAGCGTGTGGTAGTGTGTGGTTACGGCGATGTGGGTAAAGGTACTGCCGCTTCTTTCCGTGGTGCAGGCTCTATTGTGACTGTTACTGAAATTGATCCTATATGTGCACTGCAGGCATCCATGGAAGGCTATGAAGTGAAAAGGCTAAACACCGTTATAGAAAATGCAGACATCATTATCACTACAACAGGCAACTTCAACATTGTTCGTGGTGAGCATTTCCTGAGAATGAAAGATAAAGCCATTGTATGCAATATCGGGCATTTTGATAATGAAATTGATATGGCCTGGCTGAATAACCACTACGGACGCACAAAAAAACAAATCAAACCACAGGTAGATATGTACCAGGTAGAAGGTAAAGACATCATCGTGTTGGCTGAAGGACGCCTGGTAAATCTTGGCTGTGCTACCGGCCATCCCAGCTTTGTAATGTCTAACTCATTCTCAAACCAAACGCTTGCCCAGATTGAGTTGTGGAACCATGCAGACAGGTACGACAATAAAGTTTACATGCTGCCAAAACACCTTGATGAAAAGGTTGCAGCATTGCACCTGAAAAAATTGAGCGTTGAGCTGGAAACACTTTCAGAAGAACAGGCTAAATACATTGGTGTACAGGTGCAAGGGCCGTTCAAACCGGAATATTACAGGTACTAATCCTTATCCTGTTCAAATATTTTAAAGAGATTACCGCAGAAGTGGTGATCTCTTTTTTAGTTGAATGTATGCCGAAACTGTTGGCTGCAATATCCATTTACTTATCTTTACCGTATGATCACGATTATACACAATCCCCATTGCTCTAAAAGCAATTGTTCCCTGGATTACCTGCAAGATTTAAATTACCCGGTTTCTGTACGCAATTATATCACCAATCCCCTGACTGTTGATGAGCTTGAAGATATCATTGATAAATTAGGCATACAACCTGAGCAGCTTGTCCGGAAGAATGAGCAGCTGTACAAACAGAATTTTGAAGGGAACAATTATTCTGATGAAGAATGGATAAGCATTCTGGCGGAAAACCCGGTATTGATAGAACGCCCAATCATTATCAAAGATGATAAAGCCATTATCGGCAGACCGTTTGAGAAGGTTGCTGCTTTTATGAATGAAGCTAAGTGATCAGCAATTTAAAAATAATAGCTAAAATAATGTTTCCCTATAGGGAAATCATTTATCTTTGAAAAAAGATTCTAAAATGAGTCCAAATTTTGAGGTTGAATTACTACCTGATGCCATTGAGTTTTTAGAAAATCTTGATGATAAAGCAAGAGAAAAAATATATTATAATATTAGAAGATCTCAATGGGTATATGACAATGAACTTTTTAAAAAGCTAAACGAACACATTTGGGAATTTAGAACTTTTTATAACGGGAAAGCATATAGACTTTTCGCATTTTGGGATAAAACTGATGTCAAAAAGACTATAGTTCTTTCTACACATGCAATTCTGAAAAAAACGCAGAAAACACCATTAAAAGAAATTAGAAAAGCCGAGGAAATTAGATTTCAGTATTTAAATAATAAAACACAAAATAAACAACATGTCAACAAATAAATTTAAAACAGTTTCTCTCGATCAAATGATCGACAAGCACATTGGAAAGCCGGGCACAGAGAGACGCGAAGCATTTGAGAATGAATTAAGAATCGATCTCTTGGGCAATGCCATTAAACAGGCCAGAAAAGAACGCAACCTGACACAAGAAGAATTGGGAACATTGGTAGGCGTGCAAAAAGCTCAGATTTGCAAAATAGAAAACAGCGTAAAAAATGCAAGGTTTGAAACTATCCTGAAAGTGTTTGATGCGCTCGGCGCTAAGGTTAATTTCAACGTGGAGCTCAACAATAATAAATTGCCGATTAAAATTTAATAATCGTTTCCTGCCGATTATTGCAACAGCTTAGCCTTACCTGAAAAATCATTCAGAAATTTCTGCAACGGTTTCTGGATCATCATTTTTATCATCGGGTTAAACTCGCCTTCAAATACCATATTCATCATGGTCTGTTGCGCATTGAGGCCCTGCATAAAAATAGATAAAGTAAAATCAAGGTTCGGATTTGCAGATACCAATACTACCTTTTCATTGGCCACCTTTTCCTTTATTTTTAGCTTGATGTCTACCGGCACGCCCTGTATGCCAAATATAAACCCGTCTGCCGTAGCTTCGAACTTATTTACATTATCCGGCATTACCGAACGTATTTTTTCAGGGTTCTCTACAAAGCTGAATAATTCACTCACAGGCTTATTGACTACATTATCTTTACTTTCTAACCGCATATTTACTTCAATGGTTTATCTTACAAAATAACTAATAATTTTGTAAGCATGGCCTTAAACGAAAAATTATTTTGAAAGATTTTATTTCATATTAATTATAATACTTAATTTTAAATGTAAATAACTACGCTAAAAAATTTGTCATAAAAAATACTAAAAATATTAGTTTATTGAGAAATAAGTAGTAAATTTGTTCTATAAAATCGTAAATATTAATTAATCATATGAGCAACGTAGAAAAATTAAAAGCATTAAAATTAACCATCGACAAAATAGATAAAGATTACGGCAAGGGCAGCGTTATGATGATGAATGAAAAAGGCGTGCGCACCATTGACGTGATCTCCACGGGTTCCATCGGCCTTGATACAGCATTGGGCATTGGCGGATTGCCAAGAGGACGTGTAATAGAGATCTTTGGACCGGAGTCTTCCGGTAAAACCACCATTGCTACCCACGTTATTGCAGAGGCTCAGAAAAAAGGCGGCATTTGCGCCATGATTGATGCGGAGCATGCCTTTGATGCCACCTATGCGCAAAAGCTGGGCGTAGATGTAGAAAATCTATACATCTCTCAGCCCGACTACGGTGAGCAGGCATTGGAGATCGCTGACAGGCTGATCCTTTCCGGCGCTATCGATGTATTGGTGATAGACTCTGTTGCAGCGCTTGTACCCAAAAGTGAACTGGAAGGCGAAATGGGCGACAGCAAAATGGGCTTACAGGCCAGGCTTATGAGCCAGGCAATGCGTAAACTTACCTCTACCATTTCCAAAACAAATACCGTTTGTATATTCATCAACCAGTTGCGCGAAAAGATCGGTGTTATGTTCGGTAATCCGGAGACGACAACCGGTGGTAACGCCTTGAAGTTCTACTCTTCCGTGCGCCTGGATATCCGCCGTATTTCGCAGATCAAAGACGGCGACTCTACCCTGGGAAGCCGTGTGCGCGTAAAAGTAGTAAAAAATAAAGTGGCGCCTCCCTTCCGTACAGCGGAGTTTGACATTATGTTCGGCGAAGGCATCAGCAAGATCGGAGAGATCATAGACATGGGCGTAGAGCTGGATGTGGTTACCAAAAGCGGCAGCTGGTTCAGCTACGAATCTACCAAACTCGGCCAGGGACGCGAAGCCGTAAAGCAATTGCTGCTTGACAATCCTGAACTTGCCAGCGAGCTGGAAGCAAAGATCCGCGCAAAACTTGCACCACTGCCCCCTGCACCAAAAGCGGAAGAGAAAGAAGAAAAGAAATAGAATATTTTTAATAGCTTTTTAATAACGGGAGTTGCTTTTTGAGCAGCTCCTTTTTATTTATATTTCAAACGTAGGATTTTAAGAACTTTGTTGTCGAATGTATAGGACTGCCATTTATGACGGAATCAGCAATTATACAACATATAAAGAGCGGGCAAAAGGAAGAATACCGCCACCTGGTAGAGAAATACTATGAAAGGATTTTTTATACAGCTTTAGGATTTTTACACTGTAAGGAAGATGCAGAAGAGATCACAGAAGATGTATTTATCAAAGCATATTATGCTATACCTACATTCAGAGGCGACGCTGCTTTTTCTACATGGATATACAGAATTGCTGTAAACCTCTGCAAGAATCAACTGAAAAAACGCAGGTTGCATAATGCAATTATGGATATTTCAACGCTTAATTTTCTTGCCGATAAAAGTGCCAACCCCCAGAAAGCCCTGGAAAACAAAGACGAAAGCGAGTTGATTGAAAAAGCCATAAGTTTATTGCCCCCTAAACAAAATACGGCATTCGTATTAAGCAAGTACAATGAATTATCGCAAAAGGAAATTGCATCTATCATGAAAATATCAGAAGGAGCAGTTGAACAGCTACTGGTAAGGGCAAAAAATAATCTGCGTAATTACCTGGTAAAAAGATTATAGCAGCATAGGAAAAAAATAATAAAACTGTCTTAATAATAAACAATGGACAATTTCAATAAACATATAGAAAGTCTCATCGACAACTACGTTGACGCTCAAAAGAAAATAAAACCCAATCCTTTTCTTGCAGCGCGGGTAACTTCTAAAATCAATACAAAAGAACCGGCACTCATTCTGCCAGCGTGGCAAAATGCATTTATAGTTCTGGGTATGATCATGTTGATTTTTGTGGGTATAGAGCTCGGAGATCTTTATTACAACTATACATCAATGAGCCTGGGCATCAACGATGCCCACATAGAAAATCTTTCTTACTATTTAAATGAATAAAAATGAGCAGGCAAAAATTATTAATATGGTTAATAGTAGCGCTGGCACTACTCAATATTGCTACAATAAGTACTATTATTTTCCATGTGGTGCAGGAAAAACAGCAGAACCTGCCTGCCATAAATACCGGGAACGGAAATATGCTGAACGGCAGGTTTTTCCGAAACGAAATAGGCTTCAACAATGAACAGATGGAAAATTTCAGGACTTATTATCATCCTTTCAGGGTTCACACAAAAGAAATAGTGGTGGCAATTGATTCTTTAAAAAGCAGGCTTTTCGAAGAGTTACAGGAAGAAAATCCTGATACGCTGATCATAAAAAACCTATCTACACAAATAGGCGACCTGCATGGCACTTTGAAAGAAGTAACCGCTAAATTTTACCTACAAATAAAAGAAACAGCAACCGAAGAACAGAAGCAGGCGTTAAATAAAGCATTCTACCCGCTTTTTGCCAATGAAGCAGGCCCGCGTTGCCAAAACCGGCGTGGCAGAGGTAATAATAGGAATACCAAAAATTAATAACAATAAAATACCAAAAAAATGAAAAAGCTTTTCATGGCAGCACTCATACTGTGTGCATTCACGCAGTTGCCAGCACAAAATGCGCCACAGCGCAATCAACAGGGAACCAGTAAAAATGCTCCGAATTTTGTAGATAAGAACAATGACGGAATCTGTGACAACTACACTCTGCGCGGCCCGCGCAGAGCTAATTGCGGTAATTTTTCCGCAAGAAAAGCGCAGGGACGCAACAGCCAGAACCAGGGAAGGTATTTTACAGACACCAATAAAAATGGCATCTGTGATAACCTGGAAAGAAATAAATAATGTGTACGACATTTGTTAATGTGATGTTGTGATCAAGTGATGAGGTTTTTGTGGATTTGTGTATTTGTTGATCTGTTTAAGTCTTGGGGCTATCTCTCACCGGTCAAACCTCATCGCTCATCATAACTCAGATTAAAACTGCTCTGCGATCTCCGCGTGAGTTCTCTGCGACCTTAGCGTGAAAACTATACCGGCAATAAAAATATATCAACTTATTGCACGCAGAGTGCGCCAAGACTTGCGCAAAGAAGTGGAGTGTGGATGTGTTATCAGTGATCAAGTGATGGAGTTTTTGTGGATTTGTGTATTTGTTGATCTGTTTAGGTCTTGGGCTATTTCTCACTGGTCAAACCTCATCGCTCATCATAAGTCAGATTAAAACTGCTCTGCCATCTCCGCGTGGTTCTCTGCGGCCTTAGCGTGAAAACTATCCCGGCAATAAAAATATATCAACTTATTGCACGCAGAGTGCGCCAAGACTTGCGCAAAGAAGTAGAGGTGTGGATTTGTTATCAGTGATCAAGTGATGAAGTTTTTGTGGATTTGTGTATTTGTTGATCTGCTAAGGTCTTGGGGCTATCTCTCACCGGTCAAAGCTCATCGCTCATCATAAGTCAGATTATAACTGCTCTGCGATCTCCGCGTGAGTTCTCTGCGGCCTTAGCGTGAAAACTATACCGGCAATAAAAATATATCAACTTATTGCACGCAGAGTGCGCCAAGACTTGCGCAAAGAAGTGGAGGGGTGGATTTGTTGATGTGATATTGTGATCAAGTGATGAGGTTTTTGTGGATTTGTGTATTTGTTGATCTGTGTAAGAGACTTCTAAACTACCCCTGCGCTAAGGTTTATTGTAATGATGCAACCTGCAGAACCGTCATTGCGAGCCATGTACTCCTACAGTTCCGGAGTCTTTCGGGAGCGAAGCAGTCTCCTTGAGCAGTCATTCAACAATAGCGAGGCCCACTTCAGGGGCCTCACTACCTAAAACTTCTTTACCTTGATTTCTACCTCAGTATTTATGTAGTTGAACTTTAATTCTTTAGCAGGCACATTGTTTTTTACGGTAATGATTTGAGCGTTGTTTGTTATTTCGTACCGGTTATTCAGTATATAAATCCGGTAATTCCCTTCGCGCAGGTGCAGCATAAAACCGCCTCCCCAATCTGTTACCGTTGTGGTTATTTCCTTAGTTGAAAGATTTTCTGCATATATGCTTATGCCTGAAACATCTGTTTGCTCCACATCATATTTCTTCTTAGTCTCAATCATGCTGCCTGTGACAGTGTTGACTTTTACAACCGGCAACTCATATTTTTTATTTTTAGAAATGAGTACTTTGTTGTTTGATAAAAGACTAAGTTTTTGCCCGTTTTTCTTCACCACAATATTATACTCCTGTTTAGGAAGATTGGCAAACTTCACAAAGCCCTTCTTATCTGTTATGGCTACATGCTCGTTTAAATTTACCAGTACATTATCCAATACTTTTTCATCGCCATCTAATATATTGTTCTGGTTCTGGTCTTCAAAGACCCTGAATGAAACTTTGCTTGAATTAGATGAACTTAACGTACCAAATATTTTCTTGATGCCAACCTGGAACTGGGTATTGTTGTAAGTATGGGTATTGTTGTTTTTGGAATATCTTGTAAAGAAAACATTGGCGGTAGCAAACCAATCTTTAGCAATACGATATTCCAGCTGGTTATTTATAAACTGGTTAAAACCATTATAACTGTTTACATAGCTTATACCCCCGGAAATATTTCCTTTCAATTTTTGATCACGAGTAGCATAATTGTAATTCGTATTCAAAGAGTAGTTTCTGAAATTCTTTTCTTGTGTGTTGATAAGATCGTAGGCATTTACCGGGTTTATATCTGCCAAAGCATTTACATTGAACATGCCTAACCTGTAAGACAATAAAAACCTTGCTGCATAAAACGGATCTGTATTTTGATTGATAAAAGAAATACCACCATCTGCAATAAAATTGAAATAATGGTTGCTGAAACTCTTACTAACATCAAGCTTTAAACGATATGCCCTGTAATCTACATTCAGGTAAGAGTTGTTTATATATTGATAGGTATAATTTGGCAAGATGGAATAGCTGAAACCATCTGTATAATAATTAAAACCCGCTTCTACAGTATGATTCACAAAACTGCTTTCATATATCATCAATTCAGAAGGATGATAGATAAAATGTGCATTCACATATTTAGGCTTGTTTATTAAACCACTGTATTTGAACAATAAACTTTTTTGTTGCGTAAGGCGGTAAGTAACTGCTTCATCAAGAGATAAAAGCCCTCTTCTTAAACCTGCGTAATATGGTGAAGAAAAATAGTTATTTGAAAATAAAGAAATCTTTTCCCCGATCATTTCATAGGAAATGCCTCCTGCAAAACCTGCATTGGCAAAGCCTTTGGCGCTACTCTCAATACCAAGTGAAGCTTCATGGCTAACACCGCCTTCTATTTTTACGCGGCTGGCAGAATCTATCTTAAAGGAAGTGGAGAAACTACCAAGATGTGTTTTTGTGTTTAATAACGGATTTGTATTGTATAAATAATTTACCTGTGCGGGTGAACCGTTACGCATAGATCTCTGGTACTTTGTACCGATTGTTTTACCAAAGTCAACCATATTATCCAGGCTGCTGTAAAGCATATAATTATTATCTATACCCAGCACTTCTATGCTGCTGTTACCGGTAACATTATATCCCAACTTTAAACCTCTGCCGTTCATATTAAAATCATAGTCAGAGCCGTAAATATTCCCCAGTTCAGCAAGCATCTTTTTCGATCGTAGCGTTAACCTTGTATCATAGATATTTACATATTTATATTGTGAGAAATAATCTGTTACCGTGTTGAATTCCATCGCTACATTCGATGCTATTTGCTGCTGCACATTGCCTCTGAGCCTGTATATATCATTATTTTTATTCAGTCTGTTGTAGGCAGCCTCAATAAAATTTATTTTCGTATTCAAAAAATTATTTTGCAATACCTGCCTGTTGCTGGTAAGCGTACGGATAGGAATATTGGAATTAGCTATAAGCCTGTCTTTGGCAATCTCATATGCCATTACCGACAATGAATAATCTGTAAAAAAAGTTGTATTGCCTTTTTGCTGCAGATCTATCTTTACCAGTTTTCTTTCACGTGGTTGCAAAATCACATTTATGGATTGCTGCCTTATAACCAAATTCTGCGAAGGACTTAATGTAAGATGCAATCGTAGGTTTTTGATATCATAACCCGGATTTTCAATAAAAAAACTTACGGCATTTTCTCTTGCATCGGGATTGTAGAAATTATCGATACCTGAGCTGATGATAGCAATATAATCCTGGCTTTCTTTGCTTAGATAATATCTTGCATGCAGCGTATCTTTAAGCTGGCCTGTAGTAGTATAATCTACAATAAAATCTATGTAGTTATCGCCGGACATAAGCAACTCAATGCCTGCTATCATTTTTGTTTGCAGGTTCAGAGCCTGGCCGGCATCTACATTTCCTCTAAAACCCGGGAAGAATAGCATATTCGGATATGACTTTGCAGGACGAATACTTTCAATCGTGACATTTTTAGCCTGGTTGTTTTGAATGCGCAAGGTATTGGAAAAAGTTTTTCCCGGTTCTAATAAAATACTATCCTGGGTAAAAAAAGCATAAATATTTTTATGTTGAGCCGACAGGTTAACACTCAAAATAATAAACAAAATTATAGCCGGGATTACTCTAATAATATTTTTGATCATTACAAATTCGTAAAACTATAAATCACATTAGTCAGGTAAGTTACACCTGTGGGTTTATTAAACAAAATACCGGTTTGTGATGGTGGTATTGTGTATTTTATGGATAGTTGTTTGTTTAAAACAGGCGTGGCATTACGGATAATGTTTTGAGACGTGGCTGATAAGGGCTTCGAAATCACCTGTGTTTCGCCCGTACCGTTTTCAACAGTTACAATGGACACAGGAATAGATGTAGGCGTAGAATTCAGCGTAAAATAGTTACCGGTGCTTTTCACATACACCTGAAACGGTTTGTTGTTGGTGATATTGAGATGTCCCGGCATATTTACACTTTTCCCGGTCTGGTAGTCTGCGGCGGTTAAAAAATTAAATACCACTGACTGGTTTTCATCTTTAAGCCGTATATAGCTTATAGCATTGGTAACAATGGTTACAGCTATTGTCTTAACATCGGCAACTGAATTATCGTTGCTGCGTGTACGTACATCCAAATTAAATGTATAGGTACCTGCTTCAAAAAAATTGCTTGCCAGCTGAGCCGACAGTATTTTTATTTTTAACGGAACAGAGGTTTTGTTGCCGACTGCTACCGGCAAGGCAGTTGAATTTAAAGCCTGGTAAGCATTTGTAAGCGTTTTAGTACTAAAAACTGTATTGTTACTTGTAATTTGTAAAGCAGATAAAGGCCTGGTGGAAGTAACTCCTCCCCCAGCCGGAGTAAAAGTGATGGGCGCCTGTCCCTTAATCTCTACAAATGAAGGAACCGTATGCCCTATCTCTAAGTTATTTAATGTTATTTCGTAATCTGTGCCGGTAAAATTTTCCGCATTTAAAGCTACCGAATAATTTAGTGTGCCGCTGTTCCAAACACTAAAAGCAGGAACGTTAATGTTCATCTTTCCTCCGTCGGACGGATCTATATAATTATATATTAAAGAATGAGGCTGATTATGAACAATATCCGCAGAATAGGTACCGGCTATAAACATATTGGATACAAAACTATTTGCTGCTATTCGATAATTAATCATTATATCACCTGGATAAGCACGGCTACCAGCGTATAACGGTTGAAGAAAGGATTGGAAACTTGTGGTAATGTATTTTTCCGGTATTGGCCATTGTGTACTTAATCCTGAGCTTCCGGGTGAATAACCGGCTATACTTGATAACTGAAAATTAACCAGGGAAGTAGGCAAACTATAGATACCGTTATTGTGTATGAAATTCGGATTGGTAGAACGCAGCATTACAAATCTATTAATAGTAGTTCTTCTCCAACCTAATCCACCCATAAACAAATAACCGGAATTAAGTGTTGCAAAATACTCAGTTTCGTTTAAAATATTATCCTGAGTTAGATTAAGATCAATTGACTGGGAATTTCCATTAAAAGACTGAAACAGAAAATAGATGATTGCCAAGCATTGTAAAACCTTTTTCATTTCGCGTTTATAAACTTAGATTCTTTTCACCTACCCTTACGTTTGCAGCGCTTCCTACTCTTAAAATAGCTACACCCGCAAATTCGCCTTTGTATTTTTCGGGAATATCGAAGAATACAATTTGTTCTGCATCCGGCATCATAGAAACTGGCACAGGCTCAAGTTTGGTTTCCTCACCTGTTGATTTATTGGTAATTTCAAAATCTATAGATGAGTCGCTGGTGGTGTTGCCAATATTTTTCACCTTCACAGCTATTCTGTTATATACCTTATCAGCAATTGTTACTTTGCCTATATGATTAATAGCCGTAAAGTCAAGATCTTCTTTCGTATTGTTTTCAGGTGTGTAATAAACATGTAAACCAAATTCAAATAAAACTTTTATACCGATATTATTATTTTTTATGTATTCATCGCTCTGCTGAGCTATTTGTGTAAGCATCAGCATAGAGTTGGTTACTACATTAGTTGCATTTGCCGGAACGCTCATCATCACATTTAATTGTTTTGATTCGCCGGGCTGCACGGTTACATTGGTTTCTGAAAGTTTTAACCAACCGGCATTCGACCTGGGTAATGTACCCGCATTTGCATACACTTTTTCTCCGGTAGAATCCCTATACCAGTCACTCAAGGCCGCTTTAAAAGCAAAAGGCGTTTTACCCCCGTTTGTAATTGTGACTGTTTGAGTAGCGCTGCTGCCGGGCCCGCCCGTAAAAAACAACCTGGTAGGAGAAACAGTGATACCCTGGGCATAACTACTTACAATACCGGCAACCAAAACAGTTAGAATTAATAACGACCTGCGCATATACATTGTTATATAATAATTTGATTAAAAAAAAGAGTCTCCTGGAACTTTACTCTGTAAAAATAAAATAAAGTTTTGTATGAGACTCTTTTTTTTATCACCGGTTTAGGGTTGTGTAAAAGTATACACTATAGTTTGCTGGTAAGTGCCCTGAGGCTTTCCAAGAATATCTTTTTGTGCTCTGTCGGCAGGGATGCTATACTTTACATCAATTGTTTGTATCCCCGCTTTTACACCTGTTAATATAGGTTGCTCCGCTGCTGTGAGAGTTACTTTTGTAGCAGTACCACCACTTCCGGCGGGTACGGTGGGGGTAATGTCCATAACACCTACAGGAATATTATTTGTACCATTTACAAAATTAGCTCCAGCAGCTTTTACAGTCACCTGGAAAATTTTTGTAGCGGTCACCTTCAAATGTCCGGCAAGAGATACTACCTGATCAACTGTGTATGAAGCAGCATTGGGATAGCTAAATTCAACCGCTGCAGCACCAGGCGTTTGTCCGGGAACAGTTTGATTACCTGGCTCTGTAGTGATAAAGTCAGTCAGGTTGATCTTCACGTTAGTAGAAGATGTTGCTTGTGCTTGTGCAAAGCTGATGAATCCAAAAACAGAAACAGCAGCTAAGATTAAGGTTTTTTTCATGTTAATTTTTTTTAATTTTTGTTTTTTTATTTTTATTATTTGCTTGGTATGCCTTTTATCGTGATGTCAATGTATAAATTACAGTATTCGAGTACGTTCCCGGGCCAGCTCTTAAAATATGCTGCTGCGATTTCTCCGGAGATATAGAATATTTAATGTTTATATTTTTGTACAAATTCGGATGGCCGTTTGTGATCAGAGGCTGGTTGTTTGTTTGTAGCTCTTCAATAGAATTGAGTATTACATCTTTTGCCTTCACATCGGTATTATCAACTTCCACTTTTACTACAGAAGCCGGAAAGGTTAAATGACTGCCCGACCTGAAGTTTTCCAAGGCCGCTCTTGCTACCAAATTATAATAAACGGTAGAAGATAATAATAAGTGAGATTGTTTCAATGTAGAAATGCCATTCGTAAAATCATTGCTATTCTTAAAAATCATATCCACTCTTTGGCCATCAATTTTCTGAGAGGTTAACTGGAAAAAATCGTTCACTATAATATTTATTTCAGCTTTGGCCTCTACCTGGGAGAAAGAGATAATCGGAGCAATAAAAAATAAAAAGGATAATGAATATTTTAATTTCAGAACTGAAGCTTGAATCTTTGCATTTTTAATTATATACAATTTCATCTTTTATTTTTGGTGGTGCAAAATTAGACAGGTTGTACAATATGGCAAAGTATTTTGTTAGGATAGTGAGATTTAATAACCTATGTTAAGTTTTTCATTTGTTGCCTTCTATTTCAATATAGAAGGTCTTTTAAGCAGCGGTATTTTTTTATTCAAAACAAACTATTTTTTATTTTGTTGACTAAAAGTTTTTCGGCAATTAATTTTCCGAACTGTTTCATATGTAGTTGCGGATAAGCTGTCTTGAGATTACAAATCTCACGATATGGCTTCGTGATTACAAATCCCGAAGAGCGATGTGATCAAGTGATGAAGTTTTTGTGGATTTGTGTATTTGTTGATCTGTTTAAGTCTTGGGGCTATCTCTCACCGGTCAAAGCTCATCGCTCATCCTAAGTCAGATTAAAACTGCTCTGCGATCTCCGCGTGAGTTCTCTGCGGCCTTAGCGTGAAAACTACCCCGGTAATAAAAATATATCAAATTATTGCACGCAGAGTGCGCCAAGACTTGCGCAAAGAAGTAGAGGTGTGGATTTGTGGATGTGATGTTTTGTGATCAAGTGATGAGGTTTTTGTGGATTTGTGTATTTGTTGATCTGTGTAAGTCTTAGGGTTATCTCTCACCGGTCAAAACTCATCGTTCATCCTAAGTCAGATTAAAACTGCTCTGCAATCTCCGCGTGAGTTCTCTGCGGCCTTAGCGTGAAAACTATACCGGCAATAAAAATATATCAACTTATTGCACGCAGAGTGCGCCAAGACTTGCGCAAAGAAGTGGAGGGGTGGATTTGTTGATGTGATATTGTGATCAAGTGATGAGGTTTTTGTGGATTTGTGTATTTGTTGATCTGTGTGAGACTTCTAAACTACCGCTGCGGTAAGGTTTATCTCAATGATGCAACCTCCGGGACCGTCATTGCAAGCGAGGTACTCCTACGGTTGCGGAGTCCTTCGGGCGGAGCGAAGCAATCTCCTTCAACCACTTTGCCCAAGTGAAGTTATTCCACAAATTTTTTTATGTTTACTTTTCTTTGTTTTGCTCCCACAATAAACTGTGGCACGTTTGTGATTCCCCCCTGAATTACAGAAATTTCTCGTGGCGGCTCTTCATAAAGCGCATTAACAGGGAGGGAGGTAATATCAAGTTCGATCCGATAACTTCCTTTCGGTAAAAAAACTAAAAAGTTTCCCGAGTCATCGGTATAAACATCAGTGACTTTCCCTGTGGCAGAAGTAAATTTAAATACAATCCCGCCATATTTTGGAGTGAACCCTACAGTCATTCTTTTATCATAACTGTACTTTACTTCTCCCTTTACAATACCAGTCTGATGGAGCGGAATTTGTATTTCCATTCGTGTCTTATCAAGTTGTACTGTATTTTCTTCATTAAACCAACCTTTATTGGCGCCGGCTTTTATTTGGTATTCTTTATAAGGTAAATTGGTATAACTAATCTTGCCGTTTCTGTCCGAAACAAAAACCACTTTGTTGAATTCTAAGGGATAATCATAGGCTGGCGTATCTCCTTCATCAAAAATATTATTGCTATTATTATCCTGAAATATAAAAATATCTACCCTGCCTTTCTTTTTACTGCTTGGAATAGTTCTCTGCAAGATATAACTCAGGCCAATCTCTGTAGAAAACATTTTGGACAATGAATTTTCTCCGAAATAACTCGTATACCTATACTGATTAAATCCTAAATTCAGGAATGCATAAATCCTTTTTGAGGGAGTATACTTTAAATTAGAATAAAAATTATAGTAGATACCCAAAAGTTGGTCTTTGCTGAAGTTGCCGCCTAAACTCGAGGCTAAATTCAGTTTCTCAAAACTCTTATTGAAATAGAAACCGGCAGAAACTTTATTAAAATCACTAATTGCTGAATGTATGGAATGTGTATATTCACTTAAATTGCTGCTTCCAGACTGATACGCAGCCATAACATTAAACCAATAAAAACCATAAACAATTCTTCCTCTGAACTGGAGCTGAGGCTTGTTCCTTTTTTCAAACCACGCTAAGCCATTCTCTAAATTTAACATCAAAGAATGCTTCCTGCCATAACTTGCCCATGAAACCTGTTCTGTCAAAACATGGCTGCTACCATTTATGACTTCGCCAAACTTAAAATATGAATTGCCTTTTTCGTAACGATTCTGATAACCTGCATTAAACCTCCAACTTGTGTTTGATGGAAAAGCTAAATTCGCATTGGTATAAATATTTCTGCTTTGGAAATTGATACTGTTAAAAACTGTTTGGGGTGAGTAATCGCTCAATGTAAAATTTGCAGAAAAGTTATAGCCTGTTTGGCTGTATCTGAAAACAGATTGTTGAATTTGGAGTACCCCTGGCCTGTTTCCTGGAAAATAATCTGAACTGTTAAAAATATTCCCGTTTAGCAAGAATTTTCCTAGTTTTCCATTGTAACTAAATTCTTCTGCGATTGAGTTTTTATTCATGTTTAATGAATTATACTTGCTGAAAGCTGAAGAAATTTTACCGGAAACAGCCCAATGTTTATTAAAAACATAACTGCCTTGTGCCAATCCAACGTTGTGATGCGCCTGAAGATAAGGATCATATTTAATTACATAACCTCCTGTGTATTTTTGCTGAGTACTTTTGGTAAAGGCCAAACTTCCAATAGCATACGCACCGTATGAATCCTGAAACCAACCAACATTATCAATGATGTTATAATTCTGGTCTATTACACCGATTTCCAGTTGTTTCTTATTGTCTTCGCTTACAAGCTGCGCTTCCGCACCTCTTCCGTATAAAGTAATCTCTGTCATTTTCGTTATATTTCCTACCGAAAAAACGTTGTTGTTATAATAATACTGAAGTTTGGTATTTGTAAGCACGGCATTCTTAAAGTCCGGGTTTTGACTGTAGAGTTGTCCGGAAAAAGAAAGGTACCCTGTAGGCAAATCTAAATTACCACCACCAAAAACCTGGTAGAGTTCAGAGTTTTTCCCGGATGTACGGTAGTTCAAAGAAATGCCTTTAGTGAGTAAATTGTTTGAAACAACATTATTATCCCAAATTATAAATCGTTTGGAGGATGATAAATTCTGCACCTGAACTTTTGATGCTCCAATTAAGATTTTTTCGGTACCGTAGCTCGCCGTAATATCCACATTATACTCGCTTCGTTCTACAAGCTCTTTGCTGGGGAAAAATGTGAAAAGCACTTGTTTCCTTTCGCCTGCATTTATTTCCGATGTTTTTTCAAAAGAGTTCTTTTGCCCCATCAGATCCGGGATATTGAATAATACGGTTGACTTCACTTTGACGTTTCCTAAATTGGCCAATGTAACCGCTACTCTTACGGAGTCATTGGGATTACTATAGATTATGTTGGCCTGCTCGTTGATCAGCCTCAGCAACATTTTTTCATCAACAGTGTAAAAAGTTTCCGAATGAGTAACCGTCTCGTTTTGCTTATTTTCCAATTCAAAGCGTATTACGTTTTTTCCCGCAGGCACATTGTGCGCAAGCAATTTTACTGCGACAAACATACTGTCCGAAAAACTAACCGGTAAGCTTTGAGGGGAGATAGCTTTGATGCCATTCGGCAGAACTATCCTGAGAAATCCCTGGAAATTATTGTGATCTTTGCTTCCAATTTTAACTACTATAGAAATCACCGGACTTTTTCCCTGCTCAATCTGTTCCGGAACTTCTAAAAAAACCTGTGAAGTTGGCATAGGGACAACCTGGCCTTTCAAAAGGGAAAAACCAAATGTAAATAATATAGTAAATAACAAACTCTTTCCTTTCAATTTATTGTATTTTATTCAGGATACCTTTTGTCATAGTTTTCGGCAGACTAATAAGGCACGATAAAATATTGTATCGTTGCAGAGTAAGTATCTTTTACAGCATTAATGCTGGGGGATACACGATAGGTAATATTTCCCAGATTTCTGGTAACTACACCTTCATCAGGCACAACACCCATAAAAAGCAAGCGCTCTTGAGTGCTTAAAGTCTGTGGTGAGGCTCCCACACTGCCTTCTCCCGAAGTTGAAATGGTAACGATATCTAAAGGCAGGGTATTACCGGTATTAGACATTAAAGCGGGTGATAAAGATTTGCAATAAACGGCCCACGCTGTTCCCTTGGCTTTAATGGACAGTGCAGAATTCAATGTGGTTTCCTGGCCTGAATTGTACGATTCCGGATTAGAAAAATGAAAAGTAACGTCCGGAGCCGTTGTGAAAGTAAGAGAGAGACCTTCAAAAATTGGAGTTCCGGATTCATCGTAAGATGGCACATCGGACATGCCTGCCAGCGGCCCGACATCTATCATTTCATGTATGATTACCGGCATTCCCACTTGGTTATTATGGTCATCAAACAGTGTAT
Source organism: Haoranjiania flava (assembly GCF_025631005.1). Taxonomy (NCBI): domain Bacteria; kingdom Pseudomonadati; phylum Bacteroidota; class Chitinophagia; order Chitinophagales; family Chitinophagaceae; genus Haoranjiania; species Haoranjiania flava. The sequence goes on along the minus strand of NZ_JAOTPL010000004.1, from coordinate 97,383 downwards.
ATTTTATATCGCCTTCATAGCGGCGTGCATTGTAATCAGAACATTTCAACATCTCACCCAGATAATCGCCGCCGGCTATTTCCAAATCCCAATATGTAGTTATGACAAAATTTGAATTGGCTTTCTTTACCATGGGTTGTAAAGCATTGGGAACAATGAAAACTGGATTAATTCCCAAAGAGGTGAAATTGGGTATTCCGAGAGATGCTTTTGTAGGATTGCCAGCATTCTCCGAAACTATCCTACGCAATGATAACCTTATTTTGTCCGGAGGAAAATGCTTCAGCGATGGACAGTCTATGCCAGCTCCGGCAGAAGTGCCGCCTTGTGCGGGGGAATACAGCGAACCAATGATTTCAGCAGAAATTTTCCAATTTCGTATTGTTAAGGCTTCTGACCAGTTATAATTCCTGATAACAATTACTATATGTTCTACTGCCCGTTTGCCAAGATAAGATTTCACATCAACATAATTTCCACCCCATCCAATGGTAGTAAATTGCGCTTTTGCCGAAACAACTATTAAAAGAAAAAACGCGACTATTATTGTTTTGTAATTATTCATAATTAAAAGTTAGTTCAGCAACTTCCAGATTCTCTTTATCGCCGGTATCCATCATCACGGTTGCAGTGTATTTGCCTTTTTGTAAATCGTCTCTTAGAGGTATATATACAAACCTTTGGTCACCTGGCAACGTATAGATAGAAATATCCTGCAATTTAGCCTGTGATCCGTTGCTGCTATTGAATAAATCGGAGTATATTGTTCCTTCCACCCACGTATTGCTGGCATTGCTGAAGTTTAGTTTTAACGCATTTCTTTTTTTATCTAAACTTAGGCTGTTAAAGTTTATTTTATAATTTTTATTTCCCGGTATTCTATGGAAAATCTTGACACCAATCCGCACGCTCTCCTTCACCATTTTCTCAGTGTTTTCTACAGCGTTTGTTTGCGTTAGGTAAAGCATTGCCGTTCTTACATTAATATTAGGATCTAATGTTGAAGGTACCGTCATGCGCACATTAATCACACGACTTTCGCCCGGCGCTAAGGTGAATATATTTCCAGCGTCGGTACTGATCCAGTCTGCACAGGTTTGTGGTAATTCACCGGCTTTGTAAAACATATTGTTTCCCAGCGAATCATAATTCCAATCACCTAAGGTAACCGCAACATCCAGCTTGTTGGTTTTGCTGTCGTTAATAACTTTGAAGGATACATTGCCGGTTTCGCGCGGTACTACTTCATAATACAACCGTGGTGCAGTAACTGTCATTCCGGTTTGTGCAGCTATTTTATGCAAAGAAATAATTAGAAAAAATAAAATAAAGATTTTTTTCATACAATAATGGATATATGCTTCAAAATTATAATAATTACAAGGTACTGAAAAATGTATTGATTATGTGGTGCTAAAAAAAAGCCAAGAACTGTTGACGCTCTCAGCTTTTTGTACAGCATTGGTTACTTAAAATTTTTAGTTTACAGTAATCGTATAAGTTAAGGTAGTGGTATAGGTAGTTCCGCCATCTTGTTTGAATTTGGTTAAATATGCATTACGCCCTTTGCCTCTATAAGCTACGTTTATCAATCCATCAAAGACAGCAGGTCCTGAAATAAGAGTCTGCTCGGAAGTAGAAAGAGAAACATTTCCCGCAGATGTAAGTCTTGTAGTACCGGTCCCGGCAGTTGCCTTCAGTGAAATCCCTTCAGTTGCGCCAAGAGCAATAACATCGGAACTACTTACATTCTGCAGATCTCCCAAGGCCTTAACTTTTACCTGGTAGGCGTGCGCAGAAGATACTTTTAAGTGGTCTACGATATTTTCTGTAACACCGTCATTATACTTCTGCCTGGAATCATACACTAGTTTAACATCTGTAGCACTACCGCCATTTCCATTTTGTACTGCTATGGAAAGAAGAGGTTCCAGAACAACATTTAAAGTTGCGTTGGCTGTTTGAGCTTGCGCAACGCTGATGAATCCAAATACAGAAACAGCAGCTAAGATTAAGATTTTTTTCATTTTAATTTTTTTTAATTTTTTGTTTTTTCATTTTTTTTATTTTATATGCCTGTTATCGTGATGTAATTGTATAAATTATTGTATTCGAGTACGTTCCCGGGGGTCAGCTCGTAAAATATGCTGCTGCGATTTTTCCGGAGATATAGAATATTTAATGTTTATATTTTGTATAATTGCGGATGACCGTTTGTAATAAGGCTGATTGTTTATTTGTAGTTACTCTATACAATTGGTATTACATCTTTTGCCCTTCACATCTGTATTATCAACTTTTACTTTTATTTACAGAACCTGGGAAGGTTAAATGACTACCAGATCTGAACTTTTTCAAAGCCGCCCTTGCTACCAAATGATAATAACTGCGGAAGATATTCAAAGGCGAGATTGTTTCAATGTAGAAACGCCATTCGTAAAATCATTGCTATTCTTAAAAATCATATCCACTCTTTGGTCACCAATTCTCTGAGAGGTTAACCGGAAAAATCCCTACTATAATATTTATTTCAGTTTTGGCCTATACCTGAGAGAAAGTGATAACCGGGACAATAGAAAATAGAAATGTTATAATTTTTTTTAATTTCAGAACTGAAGCTTAAATCTTTGTATTTTTAATTATATACAATTCATCTTTTATTTTTGGTGGTGCGAAGTTAAATGGGATGTACTATATGGCAAAGTTTTTTGTTAGAATAGTAAAATTTAATAACCTATGTTAAGTTTTTCAATTGTTTCCCTTGATTTTTTAATGGGAGTAGGTTTTGAAAGCCGTATTTTTTATTCAAAACAAAGAAGAAACTATGTTTTTTGTTGACAAAAGTTTTTTCGGCAATGATGGTTCCGATCTGTGTCATATGTAGCTCCGGATAAGCTATCTTGAGATTACAAATCACGATATGGCTTCGGGATTACAAATCCCGAAGAGCGATGTTTTCGCTTTATTTCTCCTATATACAACCCTGCATAAGTTACAGGGAATTACAAATCAACGAGAACAGCGAAAAAATAAACTACACATTTCACGCAGTATAAACAGGCAACGACTTGCGCAAGAAAAAAAATCTAAAAATCATTAAGCATTTATTAAGGAAGCCGGAACCTCAACTCTTTACCGAGATCTTTCTGATCGAATTGTTTATCTAAATAAGTGCTTTTCAACAATATTTCCTTTTTATTCAAAAATTTTAGATTGCTCTTCATAGCAAGTAGCCCGTTATAATAAAACTCAAGGGTTCCAGTATCATCAGTATTTTTAATATATTTCCACAAACCGGTCGGGGGCTCAGTTTCGCTTGTCCATAGCCCCCAGCTATTATTTACTTTAACATAACTATTTTGAAAAAACTCTAAAGTTCCGTCTGGCTTTAAATTATATACCTGAGTGTTACGATAGTAACCATCATTTTTTAATTCAGCCTCCCATTTACCAAAAACCGGAGTGTAAAAATCTTCTTTATTTAATACAACAGCTCCTTTTTTACCGTGTGTATACCAAAATCTTTCTACCACATTACCACTCTCATCGCCTAAGGCAAAATTGCCATGCAGTTTACCGTAATAATAACCCCCATGAAGCTTTATTTTACCGTTTTTCTGCACCCACATAGCCAGTCCGTGAAAGATATAATCGGTAAAGCCTTCCAGCTCACTGGCATTAGATGAAAAGTAAAGCTTATTGTCTTTGACATCATGATAATTATATATATAATTAATAATAGGTGTGTTTTTGAAATACTGTTTGTCTTTCCAGTAATCATAAGTTACAGCGTCATTAGGAACCAACTGCCTGCCTAGCAACTGTTTCTTGAGGTAGTACTTGGCTTTGTCTTTAGTAGTTGATTGAAGATTGCCGTTTAAATACACTACGTCTGCATCAGGATACTTCCCTTCCGAAGCTATATTTATATTAACCTCGCTTGTGGATGTTGTATCTAAGTTTTCTTTTTCAAACCTGTCTTTAGCGCAGAAATAATTGGTTATCGCAACAATTAATAGGACAAATAGGATTTTTTTGAATTGCATAACGAATGTTTCGCTGTAAATATAGAATCAAAAAGTATAATTATACAACGTACATGATTTATTTTTTCCACATATATAATTATAATAATAACAAATTGTTAATTGGTTAAGAAATTATCATAGATTCGGGTGACACGCGTAATAAGTGATTTATAGAAACAAAACGTAAGCAACATGTCTTGTGAGGAAGTCCCCCCAAGATTTTCGCCAAGAAAACAACATTCTACGAAGCCAATAACACCTGTAGGGCAAATGCATCTCCCAATAAGATTCTGTAACAAACACTTACCGCGCCTAATGCCAGGCTGGCAGTGTATAGATTTTGCTCCTGAAGTGAAAAATGCTTACGGGTCAGGGCCAATGCGCGCGGGTCACCTTCAGGCGGGTTAGGCTTTTTTGATTCTTGTGGCAATGGCAAAAAGGATATAAATAAATGGCTTCTAAAACTACGCTACGTTTTTCCCGATGAAGCACCTTCCGAGTTCGTCTTTGCGAGCGCCGTACTCCGACAGTTCCGAAGTCCATCGGACGGAGCGAAGCAATCTCAAATATTTAACTGTCACACGTCTTACTGCTCAAAATAAATTATTTCAGCTCCTGCAACTCCACCAGGCGTTTATACCTGCCGTTTTCAATCCTGATAAGTTCATCATGGTTGCCGCGTTCTACGATCATTCCCTTATCAAGAACTACGATTTCATCCGCGTTGCGGATAGTGCTTAACCTGTGTGCAATAACTATGGAAGTCCTGTTTTGCATCATGTTGTTGATAGCGTCCTGTACCAGCTTTTCGCTTTCTGTATCCAACGAAGAAGTAGCTTCGTCGAGAATCAGTATGGGCGGGTTTTTAATCACAGCGCGTGCAATGGTTAATCTTTGCTTTTCACCACCGCTGAGCTTGCTGCCGCGGTCGCCGATATTAGCATTGTACTGATCTTCCTTTTTGATGATAAAATTATGGGCATTGGCAATTTTTGCGGCCTGCACAATGGCTTCCTGTGAAGGGTTCTCCAGGCCAAGTGCAATATTATTAGCAATCGTATCATTAAAAAGTATAGGCTCCTGTGTCACAATGCTCATGAGCCTTCTGACAGAATGCAGGGAATAATCTTTAATGTTCACGCCGTCTATCAACACCTCTCCACCGGTAACATCATGAAAACGGGGCACCAGGTCTGCCAGCGTAGACTTGCCGGCGCCCGAAGACCCTACAAGCGCCACTGTTTTGCCTTTTTCTATCGTGAGGTTGATATTTTTCAGGATGGTAAATTCATCGTAAGCAAAATCAACATTTCTGAATTCAATTTTATCATTAAAACCTGTAAGCACCTTTCCGTTTATATTATCATCCACCGTCACAGGCGTGCGCAATACCTCTTCGATGCGCATAATAGCTGCCGAGCCTTTGTTGAGGTTGCTGAAAGAGGTGCTCAGGGTTTTGATGGGATTGATAACGTTGTAAAAAACGGCAAGGTAGGTAAAGAAAGTAGAAGCATCCAGGTCTATCTCACGGCCGATAATCAGCCTGCCGCCAAACCACAGAATGCCCACAAACACCATCACGCCCATAAACTCTGAAACAGGCGATGCCAGGTCGCGCCGGCGGGAGATCTTATTGCGTGCCGCAAGCAGTTCATCATTGATAGCATGGAATTTTCCCCTTAGAATATTTTCTACGTTAAATGCTTTGATCACCCGCAATCCGTTAAGCGTTTCATCCAGCACAGATAGAGATTCCCCATGTTTGATGGCCGCTTCATTAGAACTTTTCTTTAAAGACTTGGATATGCGGCCAAGAATAAAGCCAATGAAGGGAATGGCAATAACAATGGCTAGCGTAAGCTGCGGGCTCAGGTATACCAGGAATGAAAAAGTAAGGATAATTGTCAACGGGTCTCTTACCCAGCCTTCCAGCGCGCCTACTACAGAAGCTTCCACTTCATTCACATCGTTGGTTACACGGCTGATCAGGTCGCCTTTACGCTTCTGGGTAAAATAGCCGATAGGCAGGTTCAGGATTTTATCGTACAGGTCTGCGCGGAGATTATTCACAATCCTGTTTTTCATAGGGTTTAATATGTAAACCGATAAATACAGGAATAGATTTTTCAGGAAAATAGCAATCACCAGTATGATGCAGATGATGCCCAGCAGTTGTATATTGGAATAGCTTTTTATTTTCTGCAAAGCAAACAAGCGCAGATCATCGAGCAGTCGGAAATCTGCAGGCTTGCTGAAGATATCTGATTTTTCTAAAAAAATCAGGTCAAAGAATGGCTTGAGCATTCCAAAACTGGCAAGCGCAAAAATGATGGATAATACAGTAAAAACAAAATAAAGAACTATTTTTCCTTTGTACCTGCTCAGATAATAAAAAACTCTCGAATATTTCTTCATCAAACTAAATTAAACATTTGCGGCAAAGATAATTCAATCATAATCATTATTTTTACATTTTACAAAATACTCAAAATTATGGTAGAAGGAAAACGTCAAAAGCAGGTAGCAGGTGTAGTTCAACAGGAATTGAATGATATTTTCCGTCACCTGGGCATCAACATGATCCATGGCGGCATGGTATCTATATCTTCCGTAAAAATTACGCCTGACCTGCTGGAATCAAGAGTATACCTGAGTTTCTTCCAGATAGAAGATAAGCAACAGGCGTTAAAAACCATTCAGCAAAAAGAATGGGAAATAAAAAAAGAGCTGGCTGTAAAAGTAAAAAACCAACTCCGAAGAATGCCGGTATTGAAATTCTACGAAGACGATACCCTTGACTACGTATTTAAAATGGAAGAAGTTTTCGATAAAATAAAAAAAGAAGAAGACAATAACGAAGCGTAATACTTCTGCTTCCCGGCAGCACACAATATGAACTTTTTATTTGCATGGCGCTATTTCAGGTCTAAGAAATCAACCAACGTAATTAATATTATTTCGTGGATCAGTATTATTGCCATCATGGTGGGCACAGCCGCGCTGATTATTGTACTCAGTGCATTCAATGGCTTTGAAGGACTGATCAAATCTATGTACGGTGATTTTTATTCTGATGTAAAAGTAATGCCTGCACAGGGAAAGTTTATGGAGATTACACCCGCACAACTCGCTGCAATCAGGCAAAATAAACTTGTGGATAAAACAAGCTTGTTACTGGAAGAAAAAGCGGTATTGGTAAATGGTGAGATACAGACAATTGTGCTTATAAAAGGCGTAGACAGCAATTACAACCATCTTTCCGGTGTAAAAAACCACCTGGATGCCGCAGGTAATTTTGATCTGGGTACAGTAGATACGCCTGCCATTGTTCTGGGAGGGGGCATAGAAAACTCCATTCAGTCTTATGTCAACATGGAACATCCGCTGACCATTTATTTACCTAACAGAAATGCATCAAGCTTTACAGATCTGCAGACTGCCATGAATTCCTTTAACATCAGGCATTCAGCCACATTCAGAATACAGGAAGAGTTTGACAATAAATATGCTTTTACAAACATCGGATTTGTCAGGTACATGTTGGATCTGCCGGAAAATGTTTACAGTAATATTGATGTAAAACTGAAACCCGGCGTCAACGCAGACAAAGTAAAAAAAGAACTGAGTGCAGTGTTGGGCAACAGCTTTAAACTACAGACAAGGTATGAGCAGAACCAGAGCCTGTACAGTGTGATGCAAATGGAAAAATGGATTATTTACATAATCCTCTCGCTAATACTGGTGATTGCCGCTTTTAACATGATAGGCGCACTTACGATGCTGGTACTGGAAAAACGGAAAGATATTGCCATCCTGAAAGCGCTTGGCGCCAATGATAAGCTGGTACAAAATATTTTCCTTTCAGAAGGGTTTTTACTGGCCATTATCGGTGGCGGTCTGGGGATGATAGTTGCATTTATAGTATGCCTGATACAGATCGTTTATAAACCGGTCAAACTTACCGGCGGATCTTTTCTCGTAGATTACTATCCTGTGAAAATAAATATTTTTGATTTCCTGCTGGTGGGTGCCACTGTTTTTGTTGTAGCCGTTTTAGCATCGTGGGTACCTGCTAGAAAGGCAGCCACTAAATTCTTCAGTTTAAAAAGCTAATCTTCCAGGATAAGCTTGCGCAGCATATTGAGCCCGAATTTTATAGCAGCTTCTTTGTTGCGTTGCCTGTTGTACTGAAAACTAAATTCCTCTGCCATCACTTTTTTATTATTGGCTACAGCTATCCACACCGTACCTACACGCTTGCCTTCAATTCCATCCGGCCCTAAAATACCTGTAGTAGCGATCGTGTAATCGGTCTGCATGAGCTCACGTACATTTGCAGCCATTTGCGTGGCAACCTCTTTACTCACAACGCCATAGGTTGCGATATCTTCCGGGCTGATATGCAAAACCTGTTTCTTTATGTCGTTGGAATAGCATACAACGCTGCCTGAAAAGAACTGGCTTGCACCCGCATTTTCTGTAAACATAGCCGCAAGTGCACCGCCCGTGCAGCTTTCAGCGGTTGAGAGCGTTTTTTTTCTTTGTTTTAAAAGTTCGGCTATGGTCTGGTCAAGGGTTTTATCATCCAGGGTTACCACTACATCTTCAATTGTATGCCTGAGGTTTTCAAACTGGGTATCTAAAAGGCATTGAGTTTCGGCAGCATCTTCACCTGTAGCTGTCAGCCGCAGCCGCACAGAGCGCACATTCGGCAGATAGGCAAGCTTAATGTTACCAGGCAAAGCAGCTTCAAAATCTTTTAATCTTTCTGATAAAAAACTCTCGCCGATTCCCAATGTAGTGAGTGTTTTATGAAAAATTACTGGCAACTCATATTTTTCCCTAATAAGTGGAATTACATATTCCTGCATGATAGCCTGCATCTCATGCGGAACGCCGGGCATGCTTACAAATATTTTCCCGTTTTTTTCAAATAGCATACCGGGTGCAGTGCCGTTTTTATTGGGTATTACTTTGCAGACATCCGGCACTTCCGCCTGTTTGTAATTAGATTCCAGTAAAGGACGGTTAGTTGATTGAAAAATATTTTTTACATGTTGCAAAGTTTGTTCGTCCACAACCATCTTTCCGCCAAAGTAGCTATTCAGCAATGGCTTTGTAATATCGTCGGCAGTAGGCCCCAGGCCTCCTGTGATAAGAATAATATCAGAGACACGTGCAGAGTCGTCCAATGCTTCCCAAATATCATCCCATTGGTCACCTACCGCAACGCGGTGCCGCATCCACACACCTATTTTGTTGAGCTGCGCAGCAATAAAAGCGCTGTTTGTGTCAATCACCTGGCCAATCAGCAATTCATCTCCTATAGTAATGATGGAGGCGTATATTTTATTTTTCATGTGTTAATATTTAATTTTTTCTGTTTGCCACACGGAATAACCAAAACCTTAATTCTTTATTATCATTCCCGGTTGGTATAGATTCCTAATCTTTATGGTTATTTCATGTGTGTATATTTTATTTTTCTTTATGGTCACATGGAATAGCCTTTTATTCATTCGCGGTTGGCATGTAACTTGGCTTATGGCTATTTCATGTATATATATATTTAGTGTGCCGCTTTGCGGCTGTTTTTAATGGTCGCATGGAATAGCCTTTATTCATTCGCGGTTGGTATGCAACTTGGCTTATGGCTATTTGCTAATAAATTTTCAGAGCAAATGTAGACAAAAAAGAATCGTATTGTTTGGAGAAACCTCGCATCCTACATTCGAAAGAATCATGTTGCGAATTCTTTCACGCAAAGGCCGCAAAGGTTCACGCAAAGAAAAAAGAATCCAGGATGTCAGTGAGAAACACCTGACACGGCAAAAAGGACTGCCTGCACTTAACGCCTGCCTGTCAGTAACAGGAAGCAATGCACGGAAGGTGATTGATTCGCCCGAAAAATGTTATGAATTTCAAAGTGATTGCGGCGAAGCAATTGTTCCTGAAGTGCAAATTGCTTCCGGGGCAGAGCCATGTGCGCAGCTCACCTTCAGGCAGGCTAGACCTTTTGGTTCTTTTTGCGGCAATGGCAAAAAGAACAATTTCTATTTTACTCAAAGGTTCACGCAAAAAAAGTAGATTCTATAAAGAATCGTATTTTGTGGAGAAGCCTCTCACTCTACACTTGAAAGAAGCATGTTGCGAATTTTTCACGCAGAGGCCGCAAAGGTTCACGCAAAGAAACAAGATTGTATGATGTCAGCTGAAAACACCTGACACGGCAAAAAGGACTGCCTGCACTTAACGCCTGCCTGTCAGTGACAGGAAGCAATGCACGGAAGGTGATTGATTCGCCCGAAAAATGTTATGAATTTCAAAGTGATTGCGGCGAAGCAATTGTTCCTGAAGTGCAAATTGCTTCCGGGGCAGAGCCATGTGCGCAGCTCACCTTCAGGCAGGCTAGACCTTTTTGGTTCTTTTTGCGGCAATGGCAAAAAGAACAATTTCTATTTTACTCAAAGGTTCACGCAAAAAAAGTAGATTCTACAAAGAATCGTATTGTTTGGAGAAACCTCGCACCCTAAATTCGAAAGAAGCATGTTGCGAATTTTTTCACGCAAAGGCCGCAAAGGTTCACGCAAAGAAACAAGATTGTATGATGTCAGCTGAAAACACCTGACACGGCAAAAAAAAGAATCCGGCGTTCGCAAACTTGTTTTCTCTTTTCCAACAACAGCACCTGGAGCGCCAATAAATTTGTTTCCTTGCAAGTATAATATAAGGTCTGAAAACTTGCCTGATTAATTGCTTTTTAAAGCATTTTCTATTTGGTTATAGTATTCATTTCTCAGCATCTTAAATTCTTCATTCATTATCCTTTCCTTCAAAACTCTCCAACTCCTTATTTACCTCGTCCAACAATTGCTTTTCTGTGGGTAAGTAAAGTTTATATTGGCTTGCAATAATATGTTTTTGATTTTCGGGTAAAGTAAATTTTACTACCGCATCGTTTTTATTGGCACAAAGCAAAATTCCAATTGTTGGGTTTTCGTGTGGTAGTTTCTCTATGCGGTCATAATAATTTACATACATCTGTAACTGGCCAATATCCTGATGCGTAAGCTTGTGCGTTTTGATTTCTATAATGACAAAGCATTGCAATAAACGGTTGTAAAATACCAGATCTACAAAGAACTCATCGCCTTCAATATGCACTCTTTTTTGTCTTGCTACAAAAGAAAATCCGTTGCCTAACTCCAATAAAAATTCCTGAAGATGTGAAATGATTGCACCTTCTAAATCTTTTTCATAATAAGATGCCTCACGTTTTAATCCTAAAAACTCTAAATACATCGGGTCTTTGATGATTTCCTTAGCATCCGATGGTTGTTTTTCGTTTTTGGCAACTGCTAAAACACTTTCTTTATCATTGCTCAACAATAGTCGCTCGTACAAACTGCTGTAAATCTGCCGTTCCAATTGACGTACCGTCCAATTATTTTTAATGGTTTCAGCAATATAAAATTCTCTTTTATTTTGATTATCAACGCTTAAAAGTAGTTTGTATTGGCTCCAACTTAATTGTGTCCACAGTGTAGACACAATTGGGAAAGTACGGTAAAACTGTCTATACCAATGCAGCTGCCGAGAAGAAAAGCCGCTTCCAAATTCAGGTTGCAGTTGTTCTGAAAGATATTTGATAAGAAACGTTCCATAATCTGCACGCTCTTTTCCCTCTTGTTCTTCTTCAAAAATTCTTTTGCCAATATGCCAGTACATCAGAGTTCGCTGATGGTCAACGGCTCGAATAGCATTATCTCTTGATTGGGAAATAATTGCTTTTATATCAGATATAATAGACTGATTAATAAGCATTGTTAAAAAAAGTATTAGAGAAGTAAAGATACAAATTTTAATAATATTTCTTTATCTTGATACAATATAGAGTCCTGCCAACTAACGCGCCAGAGTATTCATGGATTAATTCTTAAATATATTTTGTATCGCTTCTACCGCACAAGCAGCAACACTTTCTTTGATCATATTTTTATTCTCCCGTTCTTTAATTTCCGATAGTAAGGATAAAATCTTTTCAAAATCAAGACTGTTTATATTTTCCAAGATAATGTAGTTGAATTAATTAAGTCAGGTTGTTGTGTGTAAATGCTAATTTGTGTGAGCAAATCCAAACTTTTAAGGAGATGACTGTGCGCAAATCCTAACTTCTATTGTGTGTAATTTCAGACATTTTATAAGCTACTGTGAGTAAATTCAAACAAATGTGTGTGCATAATTGAATTTTGGATGTTTTTCAACTAAAAATAAGAAAAAATAAATTTTGTAGGCAAATTGTGGGGCAAATTTATAAACTTCTTAAAAATTCTTGTAAATAAAAAAGCCCTGAAACATACTGGTTTACAGGGCTTTTAGGCTGTGTGTGAGTTACAGGAGTCGTATCTAGGACCCTTTGCCTCAAAGACAGTCTCTCGAAATAATGTTTTAATATATAGAAACTAATAATAAAATACCATTGTAAAACAATGGCATTCTATTTAATTTTCTAATGTCAATTAATGAGCAGCTTTAACTGAATCTTTAACTGCTTCAGCAACTTGTTTTGCTGAATCTAAAGTAGCATCAGTAGCAGCATTTACAGAATCAACCATTGCATCAGCTGAATCAGCAACTGCTTCAGTTTGAACGTTAGCTACTGAATCAGCAGTATCGTTAGTTGTAGAAGTGTTGCAAGCTGCAAAAGTTGCTCCGATAGCTAATACTAAAAATAATTTTTTCATTTTTCGTTTTGTTTTAATTATTAAATTTAATGATTATGCTATTTAATACGGAAAATAAAAAAAGGTAACCCGCTGCCTGAAAAATATTTTTAAAAATTTTTTCAGGTGGTCTGAAAACAGGCATGTGCAATAAGTATCTAAACCTCAATTTCTTTAAAATATATTAAATTACCTGTATTAAAAAAAGGTTTACCAAAATGGGTTACTTTTACACATCAATTCGTATTAAATAATATCACTGTGATACCGGAACTGGACGACAAAGATTTATTGGAAGGCCTGGCAAAGAATGATTCTGCTGCAATAAAAGAGATTTATACCAAAAATTTCGGCATTATTCAATCCTTTATTATCAACAACAGCGGCACACAGGACGATGCAAGGGATATTTTCCAGGAGGCGATGATTACATTGTATGAAAAAGCGAATGATAAGGATTTTGTACTCACCAGCCAGATAAGAACTTATTTGTATTCAATTGCCAGAAACCTCTGGTTGAAAAAACTTTATAAGCAAAACAGGTATGTAAGCGCAGAAGTGACGGGACTGGAAGAAACCATTGCAGTAGAGGATGACCTGGAATTGCACGAGCAAAAAAACGAGGAATACAATATTATGATGAATGCGCTCAACAGCCTGGGGGAACCTTGTAAAACTTTGCTTGAAGAATTCTATCTAAACAATAAGGATATGACCGCATTGACTGAGATGTTTGGCTACACAAACAGTGACAATGCTAAAAACCAGAAATATAAATGCCTTGTAAGACTGAAGAAACTATTTTTTGCTAATTATCATAATATAAAAGAGTGATGGACAGAATAAAACTTTTAGAATCCATTGAACGATACCTCAACAATGAAATGAACGAAGAAGAACTGGCGAAGTTTGAAGAACTGCGCAAAACTTCTGCTGATGTTGATATGATGGTAGTAGAACACAGGTTCTTTCTGTCTAAACTGGAGGGATTTGGCAAAAAAAGAAACTTGCGTCAGGCTTTACAGGCTACCCACAATCAGCTCGTTTCCGATGGCAAAATCTACGAATTTGAGGCACCTAAACAACCTAAGATCGTAGCGCTTTATAAAAAATATAAAAAAACTACCGGCATCGCGGCCTCCATAGCAGGCATTACCGCTCTGCTCATCAGCGGGCTGGTCACTTTTATCTCTCCTCATAAAAATGATGTTAAGATCCAGCAACTGAGCCGTGACATTGCACAAATTAAAAAAACGCAAAATTATCAATACAGGAAATTAAAAGAAGTTGACTCCAAAATACCGGAAGGCGCTGTACTTGCCGGCGGGGGCTCTGCTTTCCTCATAGACAATGCAGGATACCTCATCACCAATGCTCACGTGCTGAAAGGTACCGGAGCTATCGTGGTTGACAACATGGGTAAAGAATTCAACACCGTCATCGTTCATGTGGATCATACCAAAGACCTGGCAATTTTAAAGATCAAAGACAATGATTACAGAAATGTAAAAGCGCTGCCCTACTCTTTAAAACGTAAGAATATGGACCTGGGTGAAGAAGTATTTACTTTAGGATATCCGCGCAACGAAGTTACCTACAACTCAGGATACATTAGCGCACAAACAGGCTATGACGGCGATACGTCTTCCTTCCAGCTCTCCCTGCTGGCCAACCCGGGCAACTCAGGCGGGCCGGTTTTTAATAAAAAAGGGGAAGTTGTAGGCGTACTAAGCACCCGCCAGGCAAAAGCAGAAGGTGTGGTATTCGCCATTAAATCTAACGAAGTATTCCAGGTTATCCGCGACTGGAAAACCAGCGATACAGTTGCCAACAACCTGAAACTGCCGATTGTGCAGAACAATAAGCTGATCACAGACAACAGGGTTGAGCTGCTGAAAAAGCTGGATGATTACGTTTTCATGGTAAAGGCATACAATTAATATACATGGTTATTGATGTGAGAGTGGGCCCGAAAGGCGCACTTTTTGTATATGCACAATAAACTTTACAACACACGCAACGTCTTAAGTATGTAATTTTTACAATCAACCATTCATGAAATCAACCATTATACCATCTCTTTTATCAGCAACTTTTTTCTTATTTTTTCATAATGCAAACAGTCAACAAATTGTTGACATTCGATTTAATCTGTATGCCGACAGCGTAAAAACCACGATTGATAATTATATAAATGTAGAAGGAAAACTTTCTAACGGGAGGTATATTCCTTTAACAGAAAAAGAGATCAGCTTTAGCTCTGACTACGGCAGATGGAAGGGCAACTGCCTGCTGATTGATAAGAAAGACAATCTTAATGCTATAAAAATTACTGCTTCACTGAAGTCAAATCCTGAAATTCAGAAATCTACCACAGTCTACGTACAAAAATACGATGATCCGGGCTATTACCTCACAGAACAGGATTATATGAACCAGCTCCGCAAACGGCAGCAGCGCAGCCGTAGGTTGTAACAGCTAAAAAGTTTACTTTTGGCTGATGGAAAACCCATGGAAAATAATATCCGCAAAAGACTTGTATGATAACCCCTGGATAAAGCTCACCGAGTTCAATGTAGTAAACCCTTCGGGCGGCAAAGGCATATACGGCAAAGTACATTTTAAGAACATTGCCATCGGCATCGTGGCATTAGACAGGTCAAATAATATATACCTGGTGGGCCAGCATCGCTTTACACTGAACAGTTACTCCTGGGAAATTCCTGAAGGCGGATGCCCGGAACATGAAGCGCCGCTGGAAGCAGCCAGGCGTGAGCTTCTTGAGGAAACAGGCTTGCAGGCGGCTGACTGGCAGGAGTTGATGCGCCTGCATTTATCCAATTCCGTTACCGATGAGCTGGCAATTGTATATGTTGCAAAAGAGCTTACACAACACGACAATGACCTGGAAGAAACTGAAGATATATCCGCTGTAAGAATCCCGTTTATTGAAGCTTTAAATAAAGTATTGGCCGGTGAAATCACGGATGCCATCACGGTTGCAGCTATATTAAAAATGGCTGTATCAGTACCCGAACTTAATCAGCCCTCTTAAAGGCGTTGATCTTACCTTCAGTATAAATTCATTAATCAGGTTGATATCTGCCAGCAAGGCAAAAACCGCAAATGTGAATATCAGCCCAAAAAATCCGCCGAAAAGGTGCGCTGAGTGGTTGATATTGCCTGCCTGCTTCTTATCAAGATAATAAGATATGGCAATGTAAATAAAACCAAATAAAAATGCAGGCATGTACAATGGTATAAACACAATACCCATGTAATTCATTGGATTGATAAGCATGTAAGCAAATACTACCGCCGAGATTGCGCCTGATGCCCCCAAGCTCCTGTAATAATAATTGTCGCTGTTTTTACTATAGGTAGGCAGCAGGCAGAAAAACAAAGCGCCAAGATAGAGCAGTAAATACAACACAGAGCCCAGTCCAATACCGAATATAGCTTTGAAAACGTCTTCTATTTCCCGGCCGAAAATAAAAAGCGTAAACATATTAAAGAAAAGGTGAGCCATATCTGCATGTATAAAGCCGCAGGTAAAAAACCTGTACCACTCTCCCCTTTTTGAAATTGCCGGCGGAAAAAAAATAAGCTTATCCAGCAAATTCTGGTTGTTGAAAGCCATGAAAGAGATAATACTGGTAATAGCTATAATTATAATCGTGATCATTTAGCACGGGTTATTTAGGGCAAAATAACAATAAAAATCAAAACCGACCTAAACATGATGGTATTTTTCATTTTTTAAAATGGTGCAGGCGCGGTAAAGTTGCTCTGAAAGTATCAACCTTACCAGCATGTGCGGGAATACCAGCCTGGAAATGCTCCAGGTAAAATCTGCTTTTTGAAAAATGGATTGGTCTACCCCGAAAGCGCCCCCGATAAGGAATACCAGGCGCCTTGCCGAAGCATTGGCTTTATGCTGAATGTAAGCGGCCAGCTCGGGCGATGATAAATTTTTGCCCCGCTCATCCAGCAATACCAAAACATCATCCTGCTGAATGACCGATAACACTGATTTGGCTTCTGTTGATTTCAGTTCATCTGCTGACAATGCCGCTGCATTTTTTACAGGGGCAATGATCTTCCATTCCGCAGGAAAATATTTATTCAACCTTTTGGTAAAATCTTCCACTCCTTCCCGGATATAAGGTTCATGTGCTTTACCAATAGACAGGAGCAGGATTTTCATGTGTGTATATTTAATTTTTTCTTTATGATCACATGGAATAGCCTTTATTCATTCGCGGTTGGTATGCAACTTTGCTTATGGCTATTTCATGTGTTAATATTTAATTTTTCTGTTTGCCACACGGAATAACCAAAACCTTAATCTTTATTATCATCCTCGGTTGGTAAAGATTGCTAATCTTTATGGTTATTTCATCTGTGTATATTTTATTTGTTTCTCAATGGTCAAATGGAATAAGCTTATTCATCCACGGTTGGTATGCAACTTTGCTTATGGATATTACATTTATATAAAATTTTTATTTTAGTAGTTGATACACTTTGCATTGTGTCAACCAGGTAGCTTCTTAAGTTCGGGCATGCCAAAATATTTTTGAAAAAGAAAATTGGTAAGCCAGCCGCTGCATAGGCCTACCACAGTACCACCTAAAACGTCGCCGGGGAAATGTACGCCCACGTACACCTGCGCATAGCTGACTAAAGCTGCCCATACCAGGAATAACCATGCCCAATCCCTGAGATAAGGCCGCAGTGTGAGAAAAAAGAAGTAGCCAATACCAAAATGGTTAGCCGCGTGGGATGAAGTAAAGCTATAGCCTCCCGAGCAATGTGGCAGCAGCAGGCGTGCCTGCTCACGCAAGCCTGCTAAATTACAGGGGCGTATCCTATCGAAAGTATTTTTAAAAAATGAACTGCTGATCTGGTCTGAAATGATAACGGTAAGAATAGCAAATAGCAGCCAGGACCACGATTTTTTTCCAAAATTATAAAACACCATCAACAGCATGAAAATGTAAAAAGGTACCCAGGTGTATTTATTGCGGAGTAAAGGTGCAATGCCATCGAAAGCTGCGGAAGTCCATTGGGTATTGATCTTTAAGAACAACCAGGTATCCCATTTTTCCAGGATTTGAAGTATATCGCTTGTTATGATAGCCTCAATAAACATTAAACAGTTTCTATTTGACAGATGTAATGATGTAGCATTTATTCAGAGTATTTTTCCTTGTATGATCCCTCAAAAAATTCAAAGATAATTTAGTTACATGAAAATCGTTGTACGCTTTCAGTATATTAAATTTTGTATACATCATTCGCAGGCTGTCGAGTGTAGGCTGCGTTATAAAAATGCGCGGGTTTTCTTTTTCCAGAAAAGCCGATACATCCCGCATGTTAGTTAAAGTTACAGGCTCCTTATCTGCATAAAACCTGTATTGTGTAGAATAATGATCCATTGCATGCTCATAACGTTGCTGCGTAAGATTGACATCCTGCGCGGCTTTCATACCGGCCTGGTACTGCATAAGAAAAGGATAGAAATAAAGATTCATGAACGGGTAAAGCACACAGGCAAATGCAAAAGAATACAACATGGTCTTATGCAGGCTGTCTTTTTTATTCACGGTAAATAAGAAACATACGCCTGCAATGATGATACCTGCTGCCATGACTATGTATTTACCGGGGTTATTGATCAGCCAACTCAGCAAAATAATAAATACCAGACTCAGGCAAAACAGCACAAACTGAACAATAGCAAGGTTCCTGGCTGTTTGTGTTTTTGCTAACGCAGTCAAATAAGCCGCTACTGCGATGGAAAAGTGCGGAAACAGGATAATAATATAATGCGGTAATTGAAAATCAGATACAGAAAAAATAAGGAAAGTCAGCAATGCCGCGCCATACAGTATCCATCTCTCACCGGTAAGTTTTAACTGCTTTGCACCTTTTAACAACGCAAATAAAAATATTACACTCCATGGCAGAAAAGCCCACAGCGTTGTATGCAGGAAGAAGGAATTGTCACCACTGCCTTTGATAGGCCCTGTATTGAAGAACCTGCCGAACTGGCTATCCCACAGGAAAAATTGTATACCGGAAACATTTTGCTTATCAAACACAACTTTTTCGGGGTGGAGGTCAAATTGAGTATACAACGCATAAAGCTCAGGGAAAATCACCACCAGTATCAGCACGATGAGCAGGTACCATTTCACTTTAAAAAATTCTTTCCACTGCCTGCTTAGGATGAAGTACAGCGCCAGCCCGCCTGCAATGGTGAGCAGTACAAAAATGCCTTTGGTCATGACGGCAAAGCCTGAAAACAGCGCAGCCATTAAGATATAGCTTAGTTTATCCTCACGGTAAGCCAGCAATATATAATATGTAGCAGCTATAATAAGTGTTGTAAGATACGGCTCGGCTTTAACATCAAAATTACTGATTACGCCATGCAATGCAATCACATACACCAGGGCTGCACATTTTGCCACAACATTGTTGTAAAGTTTAGCAGCTATTTTGTAAGTATAATAAATGCCTGCCAGCCAGAAAAGAAACGCAGGGAGTTTGTAGGCAAATGCATTAATGCCAAAAATCTTAAAGCTTATGGCGGCCATCCAGAAAGGAAAATGCGGTTTATCCAGCCAGTCTTTTCCGTAGGCAAAAAGATTCAGCCAGTCATTTCTTTGGGCCATATTCTTGGCAATATCAGCATACAGAATGCTGTCGCCCGTAAAAACCTGCGTAAAAATGCCTGTTGCATTCAACACAATGCCTAAGGCCAACAGTGGCCGGAAATATTGTTGAAGGAATCTGTCCATAATAAAAGTACGCGCAAAAGTAAGCAATTGCGCATACTTTATTTCAGCTTTACAGGCTGATATTTATCATAGCATTACTACAACATAATTATTAAAGCGTACATACAGAGATCACCGGTTATGTGGTTAGTCTGCCACCACCCTGTAGGTTTTCTTCGCGGTATGTTGCTTCCCGTACCTGTCGGTAGCGCGCACTTCAATGATATGTTCGCCCGCATCCAGTTTAAAAGGAATACCCGCAGACCATAAGTGTGTGCTCAATAAAGCATTTGAAGGGCGGCGGCCGGGGACTACGGTTTCAGAAGCATCCCAATCCATCAGTGATTTCATATAGTTAGGATCCGCAGATTCTGTGTAGTCCATTTTTTTCCATTTACCATCCCCCACCCTGAATTCTACCAGGTCAGTTTTATGTCCCATAAAGAAATTAGCATAGATCAGCGCAGAGGTTCTTTTGTTTTGGGCAATTACTTTGGGTGCATAAATTTCAATCTGGTAATCTGCCGGCTTACCCATTACCTGGTATTGAATATCATATGTATTTTGTTTGATGTTGAGATAAGCATAACCTCTTGGTGTGCCGTCGCGCATGGTACCATCAGGAAACGCTTTATTTGCGGTACTTCCGGAATACCAGTCGCCCGATGTGGTGCCTGCATTGTATTCATGAAGCGGTTGTTTACCAAACCATCCGTGTTTTTCGGTGTAATAGATCTGCTCCTGGAAATGCGTGTGTGCCGACATAAGCAATACATTCGAAAAATCTTTCAGTATAGCAAAAAACCGCTTTCTGTCTGCATCTCTGAAGTGGTTGCTGCCGCCTGCGGCGTTATCCAGGGGAATGTGGTATGAAATCACCAACAGGTTGTTTTTATCAATATGCCTGAGGTTGTTTTCCAGAAAGTCCAACTGGTCTTGCCTGAAACCGCCTATATAACCTTTTCCATCGCGGGGGTCGGGGTAGATAATGTTATCCAGGATGATAAAATGTGCATCAGCATAATTCCAGGCATAATTATTCGGGCCGAAGTTTTCTTCAAAACTTTCATCAGACAAGCTATCTGCAACAGCATCCAGGTTCATATCATGGTTGCCCATCACATGGTACCAGGGAATGCCCAGCGTGGAAATATATTTTTTATAAGGCTCGTGCAATGTAAGGTCATCTCCCACCAGGTCTCCCAGGCTGATGCCAAAAGAGTAATTGCCTGCATTTCGAATGTCTTGTACAATGCTTTCATTAAAATAATCAAGCTCTCTGAGGTTGTAGGGCTGCGGATCGCCGAAAACAAGGGCAGAAAATTTTGTGCTTTCTGAAACAGGCCGCATAGCAAAGTCTACTGAAGCGGGTATGCCGCCGGTCCTGCTCACACCTTTGTATTTGAAAGATGCTGGTGATCCTGCCGGTTTATGTATATAGAAAAATTGAGGCGAATTATATCTATCCATATGAAATTGGTAACCGGAGGGCTTTATCACAAAAACAATGTTATCGCTGCCCACAGAAATACTATACTTCCCCTGCGCATCCGTAACAACTACATCCCTGCCGTTCGAAACAGAAACATTGGCAATTCCTTTTTCGTTACGGTCCTTCTTGCGGTTGCTATTCTGATCATTAAAGACAAAGCCTGTAATAACAGATTGTGCAAAAATGAATTGCGACAGGCAACTGAACACTAATAAAAATAAAATTCTATGAATCATTTCTTGTGATTTTAAATGCAAGAATAGGTTTAGTGTGTGACTTGCAGGTTAATTTAATATTTCCTCATTGTTAATAAAAAAGCGCATCAATGTGTGACACGCTTTCAATCTTAATGCCGGGTTATTAATTTAAAGCTATCTCATCTACAAAAATATACGCACGTTTGCCTTTGCCCGGATGCCAGTCTGGCATTGCTGATACAGGCTTCATGGTTACCTTAAAATATCTTGCGGTAACAGGTGAGAATTTCAGCGTGTGTGTAACTACTTCAGCCCAATGCGTTGTATGTTTATCCATTATTTTTTCAGCAGCAACGCTTGTAAAGTTTTTGCCATCGTTTGATGATTCTACTATTATTTCCGCAGCGTCAAATATCCACTCACCGGTTTCTACATAATTGCGTAAAGATGCTTCGGAAACCTGTGCAGGCTGTTGCATATCAATGACTGCAACCAGGTCCTGCGCGTGAAACCCGATCCAGCGGCCGGTTTTGTAATTTGTTTTATCTCCGTACAAGCCATCAACCAGCATAGTGGCGCCTGAATAACTGTATTGTAGGTCGGGTTTGGTAAGCAGGGTTACCGGCTTGAAGCTTGACTTTGCCACTTTTACTTCCTGTGAGAATATCCTGCTGTTACTCCCTGTTTTTCTTATAGCTACTGCCTGTAAAGTTGCATTTTCTTTTATATGAAATGGCGCTGTGTATGCAGTGGAATTAACTGTAGGGTCTGAGCCATCAAGAGTATAGTACACAGGCGCGTTATCAATGGTGCTTAGGTTTACAGACAGTGCGCCATTTGCAGGGTGTGGTTGCAATACCGCCTGTACATCAAACACATGTGAAGCGTAGGTATATCCCAGGCGGTTGTAAACATCAATCAACCGGGGTAACCTGTGTAAAAAATTATCATAGTTTTTCTGTGAAGCATCCAGCCACTGGATTTCGCTCAAAGCTGCAATCCGCGGCATGGTCATGTATTCCACATGCGAAGGTGTTTTGATATATTCTGTCCAGAGATTAGCCTGCGGTCCTAAAATAAATTTTTTCTGTGCTGCTGTAAGCTGGTCGGGCTCGGGCTCAAAACTATACACCTGTTTCACCGGCACATAGCCGCCGATGCCGAACGGTTCCTTATCGGTCTCGGTGGTCTGGTAATAATCAAAATACAAATGAGAAGTTGGCGTCATAATTACATTGTGGCCAAGCCTTGCAGCCTCTATACCACCGCCAATGCCGCGCCAGGACATCACTGTAGCATTTGGCGCCAGTTTGCCTTCCAGTATTTCGTCCCAACCTATAATGTTCCTGCCGTGCCTATTTAAAAACTTTTCCACACGTTCGGTTACATAGCTTTGCAGGTAAAACTCTTTACCGTGTTTTTCATCACCTTTGATGCCCAATTCTTTAATTTTTGCCTGGCAACGCGGGCATTTTTCCCAACGCACTTTAGGAGCTTCATCTCCGCCGATGTGTATGAGTTTTGAAGGAAATAATGTTATCACTTCGGAAAGTACTCCTTCCAGGAAAGTAAACGTTTTTTCCTGTCCAGCGCAAAGTATATCGTCAAACACGCCCCATTGTTTTTCTACTTCATAAGGGCCGCCTGTACAACCAAGCTCAGGATATGCCGACATTGCCGCCAGCATATGGCCCGGTAAATCAATTTCAGGTATCACGGTTATGTGCCTGTCTGACGCATATTGTACAATATCTTTAATTTCATGTTGAGTATAAAAGCCTCCGTGGGGCGTACCATCAAACTTGCCTGAATTTTTACCTATGACCGTTTCGCTTCTTTTAGAACCAATCTCTGTAAGCTTAGGGTATTTTTTTATTTCTATACGCCAGCCCTGGTCGTCTGTAAGATGCCAGTGAAAAGTGTTGATGTTGTGCAAAGCGAGAATGTCAATATATTTTTTTATAAATGATGCAGGCTGGAAATGCCGGGCAATGTCGAGCATCATTCCCCTGTATGCATACCTCGGATGATCTTTGATATCCACAGCGGGGAAAACAACATTTCCCTGAACCAGCGGTGTTGCTTTGCGCAAAGTCTGGATGCCATAAAAAACTGCCGCCTCGCTTGCACCGTTGATTTGTATAGATTTGCTGTCAACATGCAGCTCATAGGCTTCTGTATTATTATCACGAAGGCTGTTGTTTAGCTCAATATATTTATCAGCAGGTTTTACAGTTGTTGTTGCAGGCTTGTAGCCAACCAATTGGTACAGGTACTCTGCGAGGAACTCAGCATTCTTCCTCATCTTTTCATTAGCTGTGGGGTATACTATCTTTACTGAAGATGACAATACAAAAGGTTCTCCGCTTGTTAATTGTGTGTGTTTGGGCAATGGCACCACATCATAACAGGCTTTGTTAACTTCAACGGCGGCCTGAGAACCGGTGGTAACTGATTTTGTAGTCTTTTTACTCATTTCGCACGAAAACAAAAAAATCAACATACATAGGAAAATACAAGAAAAATAGCGCATTCTAAAGAAATTTTTAATGGTAAGAATATAAGGACACAAATTTATCTTTTTTTTCCAATAATGCTTACAAATACATGTCTGAAAAAGTACACTAAATGATCTATCTTCGCATAATATGCACCAGGAGATACAAACCGATACTGAACAGCTACAGGATCTATACAGAAAAGCGCTGAACTTTGAATTCCTCAGCGTGGAAGAAGGCATGAAACTATTTCACCATGCACCTTTGAGCGAGTTGATGTACATAGCTGATGAATTGAGAAAAAAACAGGTCCCGCATGGTAAAGTCACCTGGCAGATAGACAGAAACCTCAACACAACAAATGTATGTGTAGCTAATTGCAAGTTCTGCAACTTCTTTCGCATACCCGGTCATCCCGAAGCATACATCACCGATATGGATACCTATCGCGTCAAGATCGCCGAAACCATTCAATACGGCGGTGATCAGCTTTTATTACAGGGGGGACATCATCCCGAGCTCGGGCTTGATTTTTATGTAAATACTTTTAAAGCCATCAAAGCAGAATTTCCTGACATCAGGTTGCACGCACTGGGACCGCCTGAAGTAGCACATATCTGCAAACTGGAAAAAGCAAGCCACCACGATGTGCTGAAGGCTTTGAAAGAAGCCGGAATGGACTCCCTGCCCGGAGCCGGAGCAGAAATACTCATAGACCGGGTAAGGCGCCTGATAAGCAAAGGAAAATGTGGCGCCGATGAATGGCTTGCCATTATGCACGAAGCGCATAAACTGAATATAACTACCAGCGCTACCATGATGTTTGGCCACGTAGAAACTATTGAAGAAAGATTTATTCACCTGGTAAAGATCAGGGATGTGCAAGCCATGAAACCCGCATCAGCAAAAGGCTTCCTTGCCTTTATACCATGGACCTTCCAGGATGTGGATACGTTGCTCACCAAGATCAGAGGCGTACAGAACCTTACCACATCAGATGAATATATCCGCATGATCGCACTTAGCCGAATCATGCTGCCCAACATAAAAAATATACAGGCCAGCTGGCTTACGGTGGGCAAACAAACAGCACAGATCTGCCTGCATGCCGGCGCCAATGATTTCGGCAGCATCATGATTGAAGAAAATGTAGTAAGCGCAGCAGGCGCGCCGCACAGGTTTACCTACAAAACCATACAGGATGCCATTCGTGAAGCAGGATTTGTACCTCAACTGCGCAACCAGGAATATGAGTGGCGCGAAATTCCTGAAACCATACAGGAACAGGTTGTGAACTATTAAATTAATAAAAATGATAAGCGAACTTTCGAACAAGGTCTTTGAAAAAGCCATTGCAGATTACCACGTACATGACAATATTGACCAGGTATGTAACAACCCCTATCCACAGGATTCACTGGAACACCTGCTGTACATTAAGAATTGGATCGACAATGCACAATGGCATATGGAAGACGTAGTACGCAATCCTGAAATTGAGGCAGCACAGGCCTTGTACTGGAAAAGAAGAATTGACGCTTCTAACCAGGAAAGAACAGATATGGTGGAATATATTGACAGCTATTTCCTGGATAAATACAAAAACATAGAGCCGAAAGCAAATGCAAAAATAAATACCGAAAGCCCTGCCTGGGCCATAGACCGGTTGTCGATCTTAGCATTGAAGATATACCACATGCAGGAAGAAGTGCTGCGGGAAGACGCCGGTGAAGACCACAAAAACAAATGCCGTGAAAAACTGAATGTATTGCTGGAACAGCGTAAAGATCTTTCGCAGAGCATTGATGAACTGCTTTCTGATATTGAGCAAGGCAATAAGTACATGAAGGTGTACAAGCAAATGAAAATGTACAATGACCCCAGTCTTAACCCGGTTTTATACAAAAAATAATGCCTGCCAGGGAACGCATAATTGTGATACGTTTTTCTTCAATGGGCGACGTAGCTATGATTGCTCCCGTATTGGAGCAATTTTCCCGTCAATACCCGTCAGCCGAACTGGTAATAGTTACCCATAAAAAATTTGAAATATTTTTTGACCGTGTCCATAACAAGTCTTTTTATGCTTTTGACAAAAACAGGTACAAAGGTTTGTGGGGGCTTTACAGGTTTTACAGCGAGCTCAAAGAGCTGCAACCTACAGCTATAGCAGACTTGCACGACAGCCTCCGTAGCAGGATACTTTGCTTTTTCTTTAACCTGCTGCCGATAAAAATAGCTTCTTTAGACAAAGGCCGCAGCGAAAAAAAAGCATTGACACGTAAAAACAACAAAGTATTTAAGCAGCTGAAACCTACGCCCCAACGCTATGCAGATGTTCTTAACGCGCTTGGCTACGATTTTGACCTCAACAACCACACGGTAAGAACAACGCTTCCATTGACAGAAAAAATCATATCGCTCACCGGTGAAAAAAACATGGAATGGATCGGCGTATCCCCTTTTGCACAACATCCATGGAAAGTATATCCGCTGAATAAAATGCAGGAAGTGATCACCCGCCTGAATCAACAAACGGGTAAAAGAATATTCATCTTCGGCGGCGGGCCTGAAGAAAAAAGGATTGCAGAAAAGTGGGCATCAGCATTTACAAATGTGGTATCACTCATCGGCAAGCTATCACTGGAAGAAGAACTCAGCGTTATCTCCCACCTGGATAAGATGCTTACGATGGATTCGGCCGGAATGCATATGGCGTCTTTGTTTGGTGTCCGCTGCATTTCCGTTTGGGGCGCCACCCATCCGTATGCCGGTTTCCTGGGCATAGGCCAGCAATATGAAGATTGTATGCAAATTGAGCTGCACTGCCGCCCCTGTTCTGTCTATGGCAATAAACCATGCTGGCGCGGCGATTTCGCCTGCATGGAAGATCTGCCACCTGAAAAAATCGTTGCGGCATTACAGTAAGTAGCAAGCATCATTGCATCTTATCCAATTCTTTTTGCGCTTCTTCACCGCCCCATGCAGGAGAAAATGTATGGTCGGTTGTCACTTTCTTAGGCGAGATGGTTATTTCCTTTCAAAAAATTTTATGTATTGGACACAATAACTGCAATAATTACCTGTTTGCTATCTTTTGTTTGTGTAAAGTGAGGCCTAAAAAAATAAAGCCCAGCGAGAAGAAAACAGCCAGTGCAATGATAGAGCTGCGCATGGTGCCTGTAAGCTCCTGTATAAAACCAAAGCTGAACATGCCTAATACAATAGCTATTTTTTCAGTAACATCATAGAAGCTGAAGAATGATGTAGTATCGCGGGTTTCAGGCATTATCTTAGAGTAAGTAGAACGGCTGAGCGACTGTATACCGCCCATTACCAAACCAACTGAAAATGCCAGTATGTAAAACTGGTATTCTGTCACAGTAAAATAGGCGCCAATGCAAATCACTATCCATGCACATACAACAATCATCAGCGTTTGAATGTTGCCTATAGCTTTAGACAACCGCGCCATAAGGAAGGCCCCCGCAATAGCCACCAATTGAATAGTAAGAATACTGATGATCAGTTTATCTGTAGACAGCTGCATTTCCTGGCTGCCAAATAAGGTAGCTGCCAGCATCACGGTTTGTACGCCCATGCCGTAACAAAAAAATGCAGCAAGAAAATTTTTCAATACCGGCATTTTTTTTACCTGGCTCCACACAATTTTTAATTCTGCAAACCCTTTGGTGAGCACATTTACATTTTTATCTTTCGGTATCGTAGACTGCCGCAACCGGCGAAACGGTATCTGGGCAAAGCCTATCCACCATAAGCCTACCAATAGAAAAGAAATACGGGATGCCATGCCGCTGTCCATACCGAAAGGCAGGCCTATGACAAATATAAAGCATATCAACTGCAGAATAACGCTGCCCACATAGCCGTAAGCAAATCCCTTGGCGCTGATCTTGTCTCTTGCACGCATCGGCGCGATCTCCGGCAGGTAGGCATTGTAAAATACCAGGCCACCGCAAAAACCAATAGTTCCCAGGATAAACATCACAAGACCAAACGGTACCGTATCTTTCGTAAAAAAGAACAACATAGCACAGGCGCCGCCACCGATATACGTAAAAAACTTCAGGAAATTCTTTTTGTTGCCGCGGTAATCTGCAATAGAAGAAAGCACGGGTGAAAGGAAAGCTATTACCAGGTATGCTACGGCAAGTGCGTAATTGTACAAAGCAGCGCTTTTAAAAGTAATGCCAAAAACTTTTACTTTGTCTGCAAAGTGGCCGCTCACATTGCTCGTGGTCATAGCTGTATAATAAACAGGAAAAATTGTAGAAGTGATTACCAGATTGTATGCGCTGTTAGCCCAGTCGTACATAGCCCATCCATTGACAATCCTGTTTGATTCTTTAGACATACGGTAATATTACATCATTTGCAATGATTGTCCACTCAATAGTAAAGCAAGTATTACCATGCCTACAATGATCCGGTAAACGCCAAATGCGCGGAAGCCATTTTTAGAAACAAATGTTATGAACGATTTTATGGCAACAATGGCAACAATGAAACCCACAACATTGCCTACGCCAAGCATCTGCCAGTCGTGCGGGGTAAGCTGCAAGGAGCTGTCTGTAAAATAATCGTACAATTTTTTGGAAGTAGCGCCAAACATGGTGGGCACCGCCAAAAAGAAAGAAAATTCGGCAGCAGCTTTTTTAGTAAGTTTTTGCTGCAGCCCGCCTATAATGCTGGCTGCGCTGCGGCTGACGCCGGGCACCATAGCGAGGCACTGCCAAATACCAATCTTGAAAGCGCTCTTGTAAGAGATATTGTCCGAATCGTCGTGTACAGGCGTTTTAAATATTTTTTCAATGAACAATAAAAAAATACCTCCTACAACCAGCATTACAGCTACAATTGCAACACTGCCCAGGAACTTATCAATCTGCTTATTAAAAAGTATGCCGAGTACCACGGCAGGTATCACGGCGATGGCCAATTTGTAATAAAAATTCATGGACCTGAAAAAGCGGCGGAAGTAGAGTACCACAACCGACAAAATAGTACCAAGCTGAATAGACACGTTAAATAGTTGCACGAAAGGATCATTGGGATCAAGACCTAACAATGCGCTGCCGATGATTAAATGCCCCGTGGAAGAAACCGGTAAAAACTCTGTCAACCCCTCAATGATACCCAAAATAATTGCCTGAAATAAATCCATAAAAATTTTAAATTAAAGTAATACCGTAGCTATCACATAGTCGGCAATGAGAATAAGAATGGCGCTGGTAACGACCGCGCGGGTAGTAGCTTCGCCAATCTCCAGCGAACCTGAACCTCCCTGTATTTTATACCCGTAATAAGCCGATGCCGTGCTGATGATAAAGGCAAAAGTAAAAGCTTTGGTAAGTGCATACCACACGTTAAACATTTTAAATCCTATCTGCAAACCCATATCGTATATATCGCCCGAAACAATTCCTGACATGGTTGCTGCAATCCTGCCGCCTATAATACCTACAATGATCGAAAAAATAACCAGTATGGGAATAGCGAATAAGCTTGCCAGCACTTTGGGTGTAATCAGATAAGATGCAGAGTTTACACCCATGATCTCTAAAGCATCTATTTGCTCTGAAACCCGCATATTTCCTATTTCTGAGGCTATTTTACTGCCGATAACGCCAGCCAGGATAATCGAAAGGATCGTAGGGGAAAGCTCCAGCAGGATGATATCTCTTGCCACCTGCGATATACTGGTTAAGGGCACCAGGGGGCTCACCAGCTGGTAAGCGATCTGTACTACCGTTACTGCTCCGAGAAATATAGACACTACCAGTACAATCGGAATGGTATTGATGCCCATGAAAGCTGCCTGATCAAAAAATTCTTTCAGGTATAATTTAAAATTCTCCGGCTTTGAAAAAAAAGCCGTTTTAAGCAGCAGGAGGTAATCCCCAATGGTTTTTATGAATGATTTTAAAACTTTCAAACCGGATGCAAATTACATTTTAATTCTAAAAAGGCGCGCAGGCGCTACAAATATTATTTGAGAAAATGTTGCCGGCTTTATAAATAAAACTGTTTACAATTATTCACTGTAATGAACAACGTAAACAGAAAAAATAAGGCGCTGCTTTTTTAACATAGAGAAAGCGGCGCCAAAATATTTTATTTAGCCAAAAATGCTTTTATTTTCTCGTGTAATCCACTACTCACGGGTACTACAGGCAGGCGCAGGTTATTTTTCACCAGCCCTTTCTCGCTCATGAATGCCTTAATGCCGGCAGGGTTGTTTTCAGCAAACATCATATCGTAGGCATCTATCATTTGGTCATTCACCTGTTTAGCTCCTTTAAAGTCATTGCTGAGGCAATGGTTTACCAGGCTGCTCATTTCTTCCGGAAATGCGTTCCCGGCAACGCTGATTACACCATCCATTCCGAGCGCCATCTGCCCGATGATAAGATCATCATCTCCGCTGGTAACCAGGAAATCTTCCGGCACGCTTCTGAGAATTTCTGCTATCTGCCTGAAGTTACCGCCGGCTTCTTTAATGCCTCCTATATTGGGCACTTCATTCGCCAGGCGTATGGTAGTAGCTGCTTCCAGGTTTCTGCCTGTACGTGCTGTAACGTTGTACAACAATACAGGTTTTGGGGAATGCTCAGCTACCAGTTTGTAGTGCTGAAAAATTCCTTCCTGTGAAGGCTTGCTGTAGTAAGGCGATACGCTTAAGATAGCTGTAGCTTTATCAAGCGGTAAATTTTTAAGGTCTTCCAGTACTGCACGCGTGTCGTTGCCGCCAACGCCGACAACCACGGGCACTCTGCCATTCACCTTATCGTAGGTGAAATTGATTATCTGTATTTTTTCCTCGTGTTGTATGGTAGGTGTCTCACCGGTTGTACCCAGCGTTACTAAGAAATCAACACCGCCATCAATCAAGAAATCTATTACTTTATCCAATGAATCAAAATCGATGGAACCGTTATCATTGAAAGGGGTTACAACTGCAACGCCCGTACCTCTTAAAACTTTTCTAAGTGACATTTTATTTAAAAATTTATGCTTCGGTAAATATTCCCATTTTTTCAAATTTGCGGATCCTGTCTTCTATGCGTTTTTCAGCAGGAATATTTTTTAGTTCCCGAATGTTGTCTATTAATATTTTTTTCAAAATTTCGGCAGCTTCGGTATAGTTCCAGTGTGCTCCGCCTATCGGCTCTGGCACTACTCCGTCTACCAGGCCAAACCCGCTCATATCTTCTGATGTAAGCTTCAGCTGTGCTGCTGCTGTTTCTTTCTGGTCCCAGCTGCGCCATAAAATGGAGCTGCAGTTTTCGGGTGATATCACCGTGTACCAGGAGTTTTCGAGCATAAACACCTTATCGCCCACGCCAATGCCCAGGGCCCCGCCGCTGGCGCCCTCACCAATGATCACGCAGATCACGGGCACTTTGAGGGTAAACATCTCGTAAATATTGCGTGCAATGGCTTCGCCCTGCCCTCTTTCTTCTGCTTCCATACCGGGGAAAGCGCCCGGCGTATCAATAAGCGTGACTATTGGCTTATTGAATTTTTCTGCAAGTTTCATAAGGCGCAAGGCCTTTCGATATCCTTCGGGGTTGGGCATACCGAAGTTGCGCATTTGTCTTTGCTTGGTATTGCTGCCTTTCTGCTGGCCGATGAACATTACTGTCTCGCCCTCCAGGTTTGCAAATCCGCCGACCATTGCTTTATCATCGCTGAAGTTGCGGTCGCCGTAAAGCTCATAGAAATCGGTGGTCATTTTATAAATATACTTCAGCGTATAAGGCCTGTCGGGATGACGGCTCAACTGTACACGCTGCCATGGAGTAAGGTTGTCTGTGATCTCTTTTCTCTTCTGAACGATGAGCTCTTCGAGTTGTGTAATATTCGCAGAATAATCTATTTTTTTATTTTTCTCTGCCAGCTTTTTTGTCTGATCGATCTGTTCATACAATTCCTTTATAGGAAGTTCGAAATCAAGAAACTGTCTGTTTGGATATTCAGGCATATCAAATTTTTAAGTTTCAAAGATAAGGAGAAATTGAGTGGCAAGATATTTTTGTAAAAAAATTTGGTGGATATTTTTTTTCATCCCATATTTGCACTCCCAAACGGACAGAACGCAAGTTTCAGAAGTTTAAGGATCGGTAGTTCAGTTGGTTAGAATGCCGCCCTGTCACGGCGGAGGTCGCGGGTTCGAGTCCCGTCCGGTCCGCAAAAACCCATGTATTATCATGGGTTTTTTGTTTTATGTATATTGCTGAAAATCACATATAAGTAGAATACCATTGCGCTGAAAAGTCTATAAATACCACCGCTCCATTATCATTATACTATAAAGTTATTTTTACACTACTTATACTCGGCAGCTGCCATAAAGTGTCTTATGGTGTATTGAACCCTGTTTGATCTTTGGTTAGCTTGTTAATAAACTTGAGCAGTGTGATATCTTTGTTTGGAATAACCATCTGGATATTATTTTTCCTGAAGAAATCGGATACCTTGATGCCGAATCTTCCGGCAACAACTATTTTCACCCCGTTAGCAATCATAACTTCCGCAGCTATTAGTCCGTGGTTTGCTTTATCATTTTTCGCCGGGTTTTCTATAAATACATAATTTCCTGCATCACGGTTGTATATGCAAAAACAATTTGCCCTCCCAAAATACATGTCAATATCAGACCTTAAATGATTTTCTATTGTAGCTATACCTATTTGCATATGTATATTTTTTATTGGTTTTTTTAGTTACCACATAGAGTAAACTATCTTTTAAAATACCATACTCATTCCCGGTTGGAGCAGATGCTCAATTATAATGGTTATGCTATGTGTGTATCAATGTAATCAGTTAACCCGGTTTTACAAACCGGGCATTGAGGCCGTACATCAGCAGTAATGGTAAAACTAATACCGCAGGATTTACATTCATGCCAATTGCCGGTGTAGGTATTGCCCTCCTCAAAAATGATTTCACATCCTTCAACCATTGCCCTGGCTATTTTCCTCCTGCAGGTTTCGTATATGCGCGTGAAAGTAGGTCGCGAAATACCCATAACTTCAGCGGCTTCCGCCTGTGATAAAAGCTCATAATCACAAAGATTAATAGCTTCATATTCTTCAAATAATATAATCACGCGTCCTGTTGATTTTCTTTTGCCTCCCCAAGGTGTGAAGCCTGCAATATGTGGCGCCATATGTATAACCCGTGTTTTCTTTCGCCTACCCATACCTTATATTTTTTTCAAATGTAAAATTAATGAACATATGTTCAAAATAAATTAATAATTTCGTCTTAAAATATAATGAAATGAATACAGCAAATGGTGAAACAAGGCAGAGTAAAGCAATTTTTCCTAATACATGGAATGCAAATGAAACATTGTTTGGTGGAGAAGCTTTAAAATGGATGGATGAGGTTGCTTATATTACTGCCACACGTTACACCAGGCAAAAAATGTTTACGGTAAAAATTGAAGAGATACAGTTTAAGAAGCCTGCATACAAGGTTTCTTTTGTGGAAGTGATTGGTAAAGTTGTGGAAGTCAGTGCCGTTAAATTAAAGGTACTGGTAGAAATGTTTGTTGAAGACATGTACTCTGACGAATCAGGAATAAAGGCGGTGGAAGGTATTTTTGTGTTTGCAGCTTTAGGTGAAAACAGAAGGCCACAGAGGGTTAGGATAAAGGAATAGCTCGAAAAAAGGGCTATTCATGATAATTAAAACCCAATACAAGAATGTAAACTATAAATACCACGGGTAGATTAAAAGCCTGCTACAGTTATCATTGAAAAATCCTGCTGGAAAACTCCCTGTGTGCAGCTACAGCTCTATTCTTATCCGGCAGACGCAACAGGACAGTAATGTTTGACTCCACAGACAGAGTTTTTAAAGGCATGAATGTTACTGATTAGTTTTGCGCTTTTTTAAGCTGAGATGGTACGCACAAAGCGGTACAAAAAACCTCCTGCTGATGTATCAGTTATAAAAATTAAAATCCGGCGCTATTCGGTGTGTGAGCAATGACGGCCTAACCACCTTCCAAAGGCGTGCCTTATGCCGCACAAACTGTAGGCAAATTCGCTGCAGGCCTCGAAGGACGTGTTTGATGCGGACAATTCCGGGGTTCACTGTGCGCAATCCTGGAGAATAGAAATGCGTCATATGTCTGGCTTGGCGCCTGGGAGGAAATCTATTTGAAGGCAAATATCTTTATAGTGTTTAAAAGTATATACAGGTCGTTCTTCCATTTATTAGCGTAAAGGATAATTTTTGGAATTATGCCAAACTATGCTAAATTTGATTGTCGATGCGATGCTGTAGAAAGTGCTGCTACTTAATTATCTTCTGCTTAACCTAATTAAAATGTAAAATATTATGGCGTTCAAGATCAATATGTTTTGGGGCATGGTCATTTTAGCCGTGTTACTTTCCTGTAAAAAGGAGAATGACAGTTCCGATTTAATATTCTCTGATGGCTGTAGCTTTTCAGCTTCTCAAGTGGAAGTTGTTAACCACTTAAACGGGTTGCTTAGGTATACAGATAATATTAAAAATGTTTCTTTATCAGGATACAAGTTTGTCATCGAGTCTTCCGGTCATTTGCCTATGGTAGTTTGTAACATGCCTGCTACTTTCCAGATGACGGAAGGAAAAGCCAGAAACGTAAAATTCGGTGGCCGTATTCTAATAATTTCAGACCAAGCTGATGCGGTAAATACCAACATTGAATTGAACTATTTAAAGTTCCAGTAATCTTTTGCTAAACCATAAAATAACCACTCACAATCATGGAAAGAAAAACTTTCTCTTAGTGGAAGTCATGCCAATAAATAAATTTATACATTAAAAAGTTTTCTAATGCAGGTTTATTAAGATATATTTGAATATCGTGTAGAATTAATAATATTGTAAACTATTCTTGGTATGACAAAATATTTATTTTTTGCCTGCGTATTTTTTGTTTTAGCATGTACTGGAATTCATGAGGAAAATTCACAAAATGCCAGGCAGTACATGGCAATCATTGAAAAGAGAAGCCGGCCGGTACTATCAGCCAACTATACTTCAACAGAAAATGATACAATTATTATATCGGCTGCAAATGATGAAAGTGCCTATTATGAAGCATACAAAACATATACTGCAAATCTTAATGCAGTGCTTAAGGCTGCCGATACAATTTACAATAAATCTAAAAACTTAACTAAAGTTAGAAAATTTGCTTTAGGAGCTGGAATACCGGTAGATTTTAAGCTTCAAGATAATTCCGGACAACTTGTTGTCATCCGCCAGACGCAACAGGACAGTATAAAAGAGCAACTAAATACTCTTGCAATGTTTGACTCCACAGACAGAGTTTTTAAAGAAATAGAAAAACTTAAATACAAATATAAAACCACAACAAAATCACCTACTAAGACAATAATAACCCAAGCATTAGTAAGTAAAACTCTATCAAATAAGTCAGCCAAAAAAACATCTTCAAAGACTTCAATTGCAAAAACCTACAAAGCACAAACAAGTTACCGGAAAAGTAATAGTTCAGGATATTGTGGGGCTCCAACCAAAAAAGGCGGAGCGTGTAGGAGACGTGTGATCGGGGGAGGCTATTGCTGGCAGCATGGCGGTTGATGGTAACAAGCAAAGGCAATATATAAAAAAGCCCCGCAAAATGGCAGGGCAATTATTTTTATTCGTAAAAAACATCTTCTAAAACCACATCACTTCTTCACAGAAAATTTATAATAAGAAATGGTGTGATAGGTATCTCCCGGCTTTAATACGGTTGAAGGGAATGAAGGTTGGTTGGGAGAATCAGGAAAATGTTGTGTCTCTAAAGCAAAAGATGTACGCAGATCATCTTTGTAGCCGCCCAACATTACATTCTTACTCTGCATAAAGTTACCGCTGTAAAATTGTATGCCGGGTTCCTGTGTATACACATCCATTGTAATGCCTGACTTGTCGCCTGTTACAGTGGCTGCATGCGTTAATCCATAGGCTCCTTTTGTACCGTTGAGTACAAAATTGTGGTCGTAACCTTTACCGTTTTTCAGCTGTTCATGTTCATCATTTATTCTGGCACCAATTGTGGTGGGCTTTAAGAAATCGAATGGTGTATTTGAAACAGATGCTAATTTGCCGGTTGGTATCAAGGTGGAATCAACGGGTGTATATTCATTGGCATACAACTGCAGCGTATGTTGCAATATATCGCCCGAACCTACACCATTTAAATTAAAGAAAGCATGATTGGTAAGATTTACTACTGTGTTCTTATTTGTTTGCGCTTTGTATTCCATTTTTACCGCATTGTCTGCGGTAAGGCTATATACCACTTTTACTTTCAGCTCGCCAGGATATCCTTCTTCCATATCAGGGCTGGTATAACTAAGTTCTAAGGTACTGTCGTTTGGCTGAACGGCATCCCATACAACTGCCTGGAATCCTTTTTTACCGCCATGCAACGTGTTGGGACCGTTATTTAAGAACAGCGAATACTCTTTGCCATCGAGTGTAAATTTGCCTTTGGCAATTCTATTGCCGTATCTTCCAATTGTAGCGCCGAAATACGGCTCTGCGGAGTTTACATAGGCATCTACACTTTCCATACCGAGATTTACATCTACAAATTTTCCGTTTTTATCCGGAACCAGCAACCTTACAAAACGTCCGCCGTAGTTAGTAATATCCAAACGCATCCCGTTATTATTTTTGAGCGTGTAAAGATGTGTTTGCTTTCCGTCAATGGTTGTGGAAAATTTGGCTGTATCAACAGAAACAGTATCATTGTTTTCATTGTTTTTTTGCGCTTCGTTTCCCGCGCAAGATACAGTGCCTGCAAAGACAGCAGAGCAAAACATGATTTTTAACAGATGTTGCATATGTGTGATTTTGATTTTGATTTTAAATATACATGATATCACAGTTATTATAAACAGATGACCATTTTATTTTTCCAACAATACTACAGGCCATCCGTTTCTATAAATAATTTTGCTCAGGTAAAAATGCCTGCCATAGCTTTTGTTATTAAAAGCCGATTGCGGGATTGCATGATATGCTATCCATTTTCTGCCGGCTTTGTCTTTGATCACAGAATTATGCCCGGGAGCAATTATGTTGGCATTCTTCTCTAAAACAACACTTTTACCGGTTTTATAATATTCTCCCAGTGTTGTATACGGCCCTGTAAGCTTTTTAGCCCTTGCCACAAGGACTGCATAACGGGCATCTTTTCCACAACAATTATCCCCAGAATAATATAAATAATAATATCCCTTGTGATAGTCTATCCATGCGCCTTCCAGTAAATTCGTATACTCTTTTTCTCTGCCGGGAAAAATCAATGGCGTTGGTGATGAGCCTTTCTGAAACGCAGTCCAGCTTTTGTTCATCTCCTGGATTTTCAATGGTTGAAAATCAGATCCCCAGACCAGATAATTTTTTCCAAAACGGTCTGTGATCGCGAAAGGGTCTATTTCTCTGAAACCTGGCCCGGCTAAAAGAGGCGTTCCTTTATCAACAAAAGGCCCTTGCGGCTTATCTGAAAAAGCTATACCGAGCGCTTTTCCTTCTTCTTCAGCAACTGTTTCTGCAGAATAAAATAAAACATATTTTTTTAAATACGAATCATACAAAACATGCGGCGCCCAGAAATCTTTGTATCCCCAAGAAGGCTTTTGCGGCAACGCATCTCCAATAATTTTCCAGGCTTTCAAATCATCGGAAACTGCTACCTGTATATTTACAGGCTTGCCGTTATAACTGCTATTTGTTGCATAAGCATAATATTTGCCATCAGCAATAATGACTGTAGGATCAGGAAAATCACTTTTGATAACAGCATCTGACTGGGCAAAAGTGTATTGAGAAAAAATAAGGAACAAAACCGTAAAGAAATATCTGTACATATATTTTATGTTGAAGGTGACTGAAGCTGAACGCCTGGCCTTATTGGCTTACCGAAATTCGGCGTACCGTCCCTGTTCCAGTTAAATCTTTGTGCGCGCGGAGAACGATGTCCGCCACAACCCTGGCCCGGCTTATCGTTGGCGTGGTACAGTATCCAGTCTTCCCTGCCATCCGGGGACTTAAAAAAAGAATTGTGCCCCGGTGCGTGCACACCATTTTCAGGAGATTTTACAAACAAAGGTTTCGGGTGTTTTTTCCAACTTGCAGGATCAAGCAGATCTGCGTTGGCATCTGCGGTGAGCAAACCCAAAGAATAATCATCTGTCCAGCAACCGTTGGCCGAATAAACTATATGCAATTTATTTTTATAAGGCAGGAATTGCGGGCCTTCATTGACATACACATAAGCGTCTCCAAGCCTGCCATTTCTTTCCCAGGGCAAGTCCGGGCTGCTGATCTTTACACGTTCTCCGCTGATAGTCCATGGATTTTCCATTTTAGCAATGTAAATATTTTGCATACCGTTCACATCACCTTCCCAACCGGACCAGGCAATATACCAGACTCCTTTGTGCTGAATAAGGTTCCCGTCAATCGCCCATTTATCAGACGCGTCTGCAACTTTCCCTTTCAATATCCACGTGCCCTTCAGCGGGTCGGCTTCACTATTCTGCACTACATACATTCTGTGATTAACGTTGTTGCCGTCATCTGCCGCAAAATACATGTACCATTTGCCATCAATAAAATGTATTTCAGGCGCCCAGATTTGTTTGGAATACATTGTAGACGGAGGCGGTGTCCATACAACTTTCTTTTCAGCAGTTTTTAAGTCTGACAAATTTTTTGCCTTCCAGATGGTAAGGTTTGTGCCGGTGGTATGTGTATAATAATAATACCCATCTTTGTAAATGCTGTAAGGATCTGCGCCGGAAGGCAACAAAGGATTTGTGAAGGTCTTTGTTACACGCTGTGAAGTATGCGGTGCAGTACATGCTGCTAAGCCAAGTAAAAAAAACAAGGCAATCCTAAATCTCATTCTATACTTTATTTTTTTTGATGAATTATTTTTTGTGTCAGGCAGAAACTAATCTGTGGCTCTTAAAAACCTGAATGATTTTTTATCTGCCTTAAGGATTTTCTTACCATGCACATTTCTGAATGCAAGATCGATGATGGCTGTTTTTCTATTGCCGACTTTTTCATTGGATGCATGTGTATGAAACACATATTGCATTTTATTCCGCTCAAACAGTATATCGCCATGGCCGGTTCCGTTAATGCCTACTATTGATTTTGAAATGACAGGATTGCCTTCATACTTTTTCCATGGCCCAACCGGAGATGCGCTCACAGCATAACCTACTGCGTAATCAGGATTGCGAAAATCGTTGGCGCTGTAGACAAGGTAATACAGATTTTCATGTTTAAAAACCGTAGGGCCTTCCGCTACAGGCCATGCCACCTGTTGCGTATTTTCCCATCCGTCTTCTGCTGCTATACATTCACGTAAAGTTTCTTCTTTTATGGAAGAAAGATCAGCATTGAGTTCTGCTACATAGATCCTGTTGCCATTATTGAGCCGCACGTGATAAAGATATATTTTTCCCCCGTCAAAAAAAACAAAAGGATCAATCTGTTTCAACGGAGCAGGCAGCGGTTTATTTTTGTTGGTAAAATTTCCTGTAGGCTTTTGAGCCGAAGCAATAGCAATATTTTCATTGGCCGTGTAAGCCATGTAGTATAAACTATTGTATGAAAATACCTGCGGCGCCCAGAAACCGTGTGTGCCGTATGCTGTACCTTTTCTCAATACGTAGCTTTCTTTCTTCCAATTGAGTTTATCGCGCGAAGTATACACCCGGAACCCGTCAGGCTCTGCAGTACCATAAAGATAATAAATTCCTTTGTCTGCGAATATGGTAGGATCAGCGAGGGAAATAATTGTACCGTTTTGTGGTTGCCGGCTTTTGCAGCTACAAAAAATAAGGCTGATGAGTATAAATTTTAATACTTTTATATTCATCATGATTTGCCGGTCATTTGTTTAATAAAATCAACTTCTTCCTGTTTATAAGGTGTGCCGTCTTTTCTGAAAATATCGTGAAACCACAATGGCGGCTCTGCAGTGTACTGCTTTGTCCAGCTATCCCATGGATAAATAGTTTGAGATTTACCATCAACAAATCCCCAATTGATCATAGCAACTTTGTACTTTTTAGCAACAGGCAGAAATCCCTGGAATGTACTACCGTTGGGCCTTGCCATATATTCGGTACAGAACAGTGGCTTATTGTAACGCATCAACTGTTCTATCCTTTTTTGAAAATCTTGGGGCTTATCGTAATTGTGAAATGATAGTACGTCTGACTCCTCTACCTGCAATTTTTCTATTGGTTTCAATGTACTGTCGCTTTCCCAGTTGCCGGCCCAAAGCCCGGAAGTTAAGGGTTGTGAAGGATTAGCGGATCGTGCCCATTCAAAAGTCTTTTTTAAAAGTGGCAATACCAGGTCTGCTTTATTAGCAATCTCTACTTTTTCGTAAGAGGGCCCGGTCATATTATCAGGCTCATTCCACACGTCCCATACAGCAACCCTGTTGTCATTGGCAAATTTTCCCACAACGGCTTTTACATATCTTTCCAGTTGCGGATATTTTGTAGAATCTTTCAGGATGTTTTGTCCCGGGCTTTGCACCCAACCAGAATTATGCACAAAAGGCTTAGGCGCCCGTTGTTTTCCGGCCACAGGGAAAGGGTCCCAACAAGAATCGAATATGGTGAACATAATCTTTATATTGTGTTTCTGTGCAAGCTGAAGAAATTGATCCATGCGATTAAAAAAACCTGCAGAATCATTCTGGAAAACAAGGTCATGTAAATATACCCGCATCATATTCATGCCGATGCTTTCTGCATATCCCAGTTCTTTGTCAATCGTTGCCGTATCAAAAGTATCGGCCTGCCACATTTCCAGCTGGTTGATCGCAGTGCTGGGCAGGAAGTTAGCGCCTACATACCAGGGTTGAGAAGCATACCACTCATTGGCTTTTTCGCTTGTCCACACCTGCCTCGGAGCTGTAGAGTCTTTTACCTGATCTGTATGTGTTGCAGTATTGCACGAAGCGCTTAATAAAAGCATGAATACCCATAGAAAATGGAAATACGTTTTTTGCATAATCGTTTTTATTTAAATGTGAGGTTTACGAGTTTGCTACCTATAAGGTCTTAAAGAACATATTGAAGTATTACTTCTCTCTTTTAATGCTTCATATGTTTACTTTTAAAGAATCGTGCTTAAAAATGAGGTTTTATAACCGAGGAAGAAGAAGGAAATCCGTCATTTACGGTAGGCCACCCATCTGGGCTCCAATGCACTTTATCTAGCATTAATGCTCTTTGATTTACAGTTCCTATCAAAGCATTTTTTACGTCCATAGCATGATATAGTATCCAGTCTGAACCATCTTTATCTGTTATAAGTTTTGTATTGTGTCCAGGTCCAGCAAAAGAAGTATTCCTCTGTAAAACTAAAGATCCATTACCTGCATGAATAATATCATTCCCATTTTTGTCAAGATATGGCCCGATAAGCTGTTTAGCCCTTGCTACTCTTATTTGATAAGTGCTGTTCGCACCATTGCAACAATTATTTTTTGATCCAAAAAAATAATAATAATCTCCTCGATTATGGATCACGGTAGCTTCAAAATCACCGGCTGCTATTTTGAACTTTTTTGAAACGTCGGGAACTGATTTTGCATCATCAGAAAGCTGTACACCAAAAGTACCATTTCCTGGTTCATTACTATAACTACCAACAAATAAATATTTCTTTCCGCTTTCTTCAAAATAAAATGGATCTATACAATTCTTTGCGCCCAATTCGTCGGAAAAAAACATTTTTCCCTGATCTTCAAAAGGTCCTTCAGGATTTGACGCTATTGCTAAACCAACACCAGGATTTGGATCTGCCCATACAGAATATGAATAATATAAATGAAACTTACCATTAATAAACTGAATATCAGGCGCCCAAATACCTCCCGCAGCCTTCCAACCCGGTTTCTGAGTAAAAGCATCACCAATATATTTCCAATTAATTAAGTCTTTTGATTTAATGATCGCAACTAAGTGGTTTTTGCCATCCATACTCCAATAATCTTCAGTGCCATATGCATAAAAGTAGTCTGAGTTAGGATCTTTTATAATGGTGGGATCTGCCAGTATTGGTTTAAAGACCGGATTTCGATATTGTAATTCGACCGGATTAGGATTATTGGGAATAGTGTCTTTGGCTTTAGAACTAACGCCCTTGCCACAACTGAGCAGAATAGTAGTTAGTAATAAGATTTGACTTAGATAATACTTCATAATTATTTTATTTTTCCTTTTATCATCCAAATTGCATTATAATCATTAAATGCATTGGTAGCTGTAAGGGCAATAATGGTTTTATTGTCATTTAATATTACGAATGAATTCCACAGTGCTGCTTTGTCGTTGGGAATGCGAAAAGGCGGATCGAGTATCCTGAATTTATTAAATTCTTTATCGAAAGATACCATATAAAAAGTAGACAAGTTCCATTTATGGGTTCTTTTATACGTTGTCTGGAAAGACAAAAAAAATTCTCCGGTATTTAACTGGCGCAGGAAAGGCGCTCCTGCATATACCTCTTTTGAAAAAATATTTCTTAGCAGCTTTTTTCTTTTTTGGCTATGCTCATTTATTATTTCTCCTGTCCAGGGTAAACCTGTCGTGAGTACAGATGGCTTAAATTCACCGCCATCGGAGTTATCCTCAATCGAAAAGATCAACTTACCGCTATTGTCTATGATCGGCACAGGCATGCCGTCTCTTGCGTTTTTTGCAAAGCTTATGATACCCGGCGTGCTGCTCCAGGTATTGCCATTGTCTGATGATTTTAGTACCGATATATTTTGTTCGTTGCTTTCCGTATAAATGGCTTCATTGGAAAAAAACAAATAAAGACTATTATCGGGAAGCTGTACCATTGCCGGCTCCCAGCATCCGTTTTCAAAATGATACCCGCCTTTGTAAAGTATTCTTTCTTCAGACCAGTTTTTGCCTTTATCACTACTTTTTTTTATAGCAATGGAGAATTGTTTGGCCGGATCATATCCATTATTGCTGTTTTGTGCGGGGCGCAAATTATAGGCAATTATTATTTCGCCGTTTTTAAGTGCTATAATTTCCGGTACTGTTGCATTTATATTATCTCTACGCTGGGCAATCAATTGGTCGTTCTGCCAGGTTTCGCCCAGGTCGTTGCTGCTATTCATATACACATTTCCATTGCATTCATATACATACATTAAATCGTTGTTAGACAACTGTATCATGCGCGGATAAGAATAATAACCCTGAGAAAAACTGCTATTCATTAATTGCTTACGGGAGGTTTCCAGCCATTCTATTTCGGGAAGCAAATGGCTGGAATTTTCAACAGGTGATTTCTGGCTAACATACTTACCACATCCAACCGAGACCAGTACCATGTATAGTACATATAAATATTTCATTACAAATTTAATAATTAGGATTTTGCTCTAAATTCGGATTGTTTAAAACTTCTATTTGAGGTATAGGTAGTCTTATATGTTTGTTTATAATAAAATTATCAAAGTCAGGGTCACGCAGCTTTACTTTATCAACACTTGCTTGAGAATTTAAATCTCCCCACCTTTTCAAGTCTGCCCATCGTACACTTTCGCCACAAAGTTCAAGAGCTCTTTCTATTTTTAACCTATCTCTAAAAGCATCTTTATTGTTTGATATTGCAGGGTATGCTTCTGCCAGATTTCTAAGGTTAGACCTATTTCTTACCATGTTTACATATTGGTATGCATCGCCTGTTTGGTTGAGCTCATTAAGTGTTTCGGCATACATAAGCAATATATCCGCATATCTTAAAATTCTATTATTTACTTCAGAATAATAGTCTTCATTATTTCTATAATAATCTCTGGAGTATTTTTTGAACCATGCTTCTTTATCACCCCACTCCCAGTTTCTTCCATAGGTTTTTACGCCAAAATCTTCTAAGGATTCTTTGTAGAATAAAGAGTACTGTAGTCTCGGGTCTATTTTATTGTCTGTAGTTTTTTCTTTTTTAAATTCTTCTACTAGCCAATATCTTGCCTGTCCATCGGACCAACCAATACCACGTGGTGCGAAAAACTGTGCTCGGTTGCTACCCATATTATTATTAACTTCATCGCCATCGCCACCTTTATTAGCGTTTGAAAATTGAATTTCAAAAACAGATTCTTTATTGTTTTCATTATCAGCTCTAAAATTGTCTTTAAAATCTACCAGCCCGTATAAGTTCTTTCCATTACCTGTAA
The DNA here is from genome assembly GCF_025631005.1 of Haoranjiania flava. Taxonomy (NCBI): domain Bacteria; kingdom Pseudomonadati; phylum Bacteroidota; class Chitinophagia; order Chitinophagales; family Chitinophagaceae; genus Haoranjiania; species Haoranjiania flava. The sequence continues at coordinate 53,370 of NZ_JAOTPL010000004.1, read as the reverse complement.
AGAAATAATCTAACGCTGCTTTGGCTTCGCTCCATTTATGCTGTTGCATGAGGCATCTTGCTAACATACCATATACAGCGCCTTTTGTGGGTCTTCCTGTATTGGCCGCATCCCATTGTTCTGGTAAATCTGCAAGAGACTCCCTTAAATCTTTTTCAACTTGTACCCAAACCTCGGCAAGTGTATTTTGGGTATGTTGAACACCGGGATCTGTCGGAACACTTAATACCAAAGGTACATTTTCCCACAAGAGAGCTGCATAATAATAATAGAAAGCTCTCATAAACTTTGCCTGCGCTAAAATTTTTGATTTCAAGCCTGCATCTTTAAATTCTATAGCAGGAACATTCTCTAAAACCTGATTACATCTGAATACAGCCTTATATGTGTCTCTCCATGTCCAATTGTTCCCTTCCCAAAAATTATAATTAATGTAATTAAATCTGGTCCAGTCTGCCAGCTCTACCCAAGGACTATTGCTAAATCCTTCATCAGATGTAAGGTCTAATCTAAAATACATCCATCTGCTCCATCCACCATTCTGATAGAACATGGCATATATGGCATTTACGCCTCTTTTAGCATCGTCTTCGGTTTTCCAAAAATCTTCAACTGTAAGTGCATTTGGATTAGACTGATTCAACACATCTTTATTACAGGAGAGGATTGTAACAATAGAGCAAACCATTATAATATATTTGATTTTCATTGGTATATTTTTATTAGTTTTTCAAAAGAGTATAAGTAATGAGTTGTTTATTTACAGGTCAAATTGAACTCCTACAGAATATAGTTTCAAATTGGGAAAAGCTCCATAATCAAAACCTTTCTCAAAAATGCTTCCGTTGCTAAATTCTGGATCTAAACCTGTATATTTTGTAAATGTGATGATATTTTGGGCGCTTACAGATATTCTGGCATTGCTGAAGCCTACATTTTTCAATAATGTTTGAGGTACAGCATATGACAGACTCAATAGTTTTAATCTAAAGAAGCTTCCATTTTCCAGCCACCTGTCAATATCGCCTCTTGAGTTTAACGTAGATGCATAAATAGCACGGGGTGTAGTAGTGCTTTTGTTTTGCTCTGTCCAAGGCTGTATTCCTTTTCTATAATTGGAGTTATCGTCAAACCTGTCCATTACACTTCTTGGGCCGTTAAATACTGTAGAGCCGAATGAACCGAACCAATCCATTGTAAAATCAAAGTTTTTATATTGGAATCCTGTGTTTAAGCCTAATTCCAGTTTTGGCCAGGGACTACTGGTTATTGTTTTATCTTCGTTAGTTATTTTTCCGTCATCATTATTGTCTTTAAACCTGATATCTCCGGGTTTGGCATTGGGTTGTATAACTATGCCTTTAGAATTTTTATAATTATTTATTTCTTCTGTGGTTTGAAATATACCATCGGTATTCAATACATACCACATGCCTATCGGATTATTTAGTGCCGTAATTGTATTGCCTACGTATAGTTCTTTTCTGCCGTAACCGAGCTCTGTGACTTTATTTCTCAGTGTGGTCAAGTTTAATCCTATATTATATCCCCAATCGTTTTTGGTTTCTCTATAATTACCTGAAAATTCAAAACCTGAGTTTCTCAATGTTAATGCATTGGTTCTTGGATTTCCGCCGTCATTGCCGGTAGTCATGAGTATAGGAGATGCATAAAGCACATCGTAAGTAGTAGCAATAAAGTATTCGCCATTCAATGTAATTTTATTGTTTAATAATGCCATATCAAATCCATAGTTCTGTTGTTTTAATGTTTCCCATTTTAAAACAGGATTTGATAATCTTACCTGAGTGCCTGTTGGCTCTGAATGCTGATCGCTGCCTATGGCAATGGTGGGTAATGTATTGACAAATGCCATATACTCGTATGACCCGATATTAGAACTTCCCAGAGTGCCGTAGCTTGCTCTTATTTTAAAGTCGTTGATGACGGCAGAATTGAAAAATGCCTCATTGCTGACTCTCCATGCAGCAGATACTGATGGATAATATCCCCATTTGTTTTGAAGCGATAGCTTAGAAGAGCCGTCTGCACGAAAAACTACATTTATCAAATATTTATTATTATAGTCGTACTCCAACCTTCCGAAGTAAGACAATAAATCAGATCTGTCTCTCCATCCTCCTAAGGAAGCATCATTTCCCTGATCTAAAACATCGAAATACTTTCCTAGTGATGTAGGAAGATTTCTTTTTTGTCCCCATATTCGTGCATAGGTAGAACGCTGGTAAGATTGACCGCCAATAAGTGTCACATTGTGCTTATCGAATGTATTTTTAAATGTCAATGTGTTTTCTATCAGTTTGTTTTCAGACTCTGCTCTGTTTTCATTAGCTATAGAAGGTTCATAATCCTGATTGAGGGTCCAGTTTCCGGGTTTTCTAAAAAATTTATAATGATCCCGGCTAGTTTCGTAGCCCAAGTTGAGTCTGTAGGTTAGCAACTTGAATAATTTTAACTCTGCCCACAAGTTTCCCTTTAATCTTAAATTTTGATTAGTCCTGTCTATTAAATTTGAAATCGCAACCGGATTAGTACCAAATGTTCTTGCTTTCGATTCATCTCCGTATCCATATCCGCCTGGGTTATTTTCATTGTATACCGGAATGGTAGGCAACAGTCTTACCACATCTAAAATAGGATTTCCTTCCATCTCATCGCTCTTCGCATTGCTTATAGCTATGTTCTCACCAATGCTGAATATACCTTTACTGCCCTGTGAGTTTACTCTTACATTGAAACGGTCAAACGCTGTGCCTATCACTGCACCTTTATTTCCAAAGTACCCTACAGAGGTATAGTAAGACCCATTGGCGCTACCTCCTGAAAAGCTTGTATTTATATCGTTTATTCTGCCTACTCTATATGTTTCTTTCTGCCAATCAGTATTTATATTCATATCAAGATTTTGCCTTGGCTTACCCGCATTGTCATAGGCCATATAGTTAAGTTCGGCAAATTCTTTAGTATCTGCAAGTTTATACCTGGGCATTATCTGAAAGCTGGTATTGGCAGATACACTGATTTTCATTGGCCCTTCTTTTCCTTTTTTGGTTGTAATTATTATAACGCCATTAGCTGCTCTTGAACCATAAATAGCCGCTGCAGATGCATCTTTCAGAATTTGAATAGATGCTATATCATCGGGATTAAAATCTCTGTTAGCAGTTGTAATTAATCCGTCAATAACATATAAAGGATTAGTGCCCGATACATTTTTTAATCCTCTGATTTGTATTTGTGCCTCAGAACCCGGCTGTCCACCGCCTCTAACTTTTATACCCGAAGACAAGCCTTGCAAAGCTTCTGCTATTGTAGTAGCTCTTCTTTTATTTATTTCTTCCGGTTTCACAACAGAAACTGCACCAGTTAGATCTCTTTTTTGTTGTGTTCCGTACCCTACAACTACTACTTCATTTAAATCTAAGGCTTCTTCTTCAGTAAGCTGTATAGCAAGCGATTTACTGTTTGTTAAAGTAACTGTTTGTGTAGCATACCCAATCATTGTAAAAGACAAAGTATTCCCAGACTTTGCAGGTATAGAAAAATTACCGTTATTATCTGTGATAGTTCCTCTACTTGTGCCTACCACTTGTACAGATACTCCAGGAAGCGGTTCTTTTTTTTGATTGGTTACCGTACCTTCATAATTTAAGCTATTAGTATTATTTTGCGCAAAAATTGAAAAAGAACAACAAGTCAAACAAAACGTACCAAAAACTATTTTAATTATCCAACGTTTGGTAGAATTCTTCATAAAATTTATTTTAACTTTTAATTTTTTAATTTAACAATCAAATTTCTATTTTTTAATAAATATTTAATATACATTTTGTCTCATTTATTGATTAATTTGTCTCAACCAAAACCTAACTTGAACAGATTTTTAAAATATTGCTTCAACATATACCTTATCGTTAGTTTTTATAGCGGGTATGCTCAACCTTATTATTGCAAACACTTTGAAATGAAAGACGGCTTATCCAACAATACGGCTATGTGTTTACTACAAGATTCCAAAGGCTTTGTATGGATAGGAACAAAAGATATGGTAAACAGATATGATGGTACAAAATTTAAAACTTTTGCCTTAGAGCCCTTCCTTACTTCTTCCATAAGACACTTGTACGAAGATTCTAAAAAAATATTATGGGTGGGCACAGAAAACGGTTTGTATGCTTATAACGAAAACAAAGAAACCTTTAACCTCGTTAAAGAGACAGTGAATACAAATATCTTTTCGATAACCGAAGACCTGCATGATAACAATATTTTATTCATCGCCGACTTTAGCCTGTTCAAAATAAAAAATAATGTTGTAAACAAAATAGATTTAAAAACGCCGCTAACTACTCTTTGCAGTTTTGATAAGCATACGGTATGGATAGGTAATACCAACAGTAAACTAATCAAATACAATTTTATAGACAATTCAGCAGAGCAATACGATCTGACCCACAATGGCATTATCAACAATGGCATGTGGATAGAAAAACTGTATAAGCTCAACGACAGCATTTTACTGGCAGGCACTACAGCACATGGGGCCAAAGCATTTAATACCAAAACAAAAAAATCTACAGATATTATTTCCAAGAGCACCAACGGCAAAAACCTGTATATAAGAGACTTTTTAAAGGTATCTGACGAGGAAATATGGATAGCTACGGAAAATGGTATTTATATTTTATATCCCAAAACCAACAACTATATAAATCTTGTAAAAAATTACAATGACCCTTTTTCAATTAGCGATAATGCAGTATACGGCCTGATCAAAGACAAAGAAGGCGGTATATGGGCAAGCACCTATTTCGGTGGTGTAAATTATTTTCCAAAGCCCTATAATAAATTTGAAAAATTCTTTCCGAAACAAAGAGAAAACTCTGTAAGCGGCAACGCAGTAAGAGAAATAGTAAAAGATTACAACGGCAATTTATGGATAGGAACAGAAGATAACGGACTTAATAAATTTGACCCGAAGACAAATAAGTTCACTCATTACAGGTCAGGTAAAAATGGTATAAGTTCTTCTAACATTCACGGTCTGGTTGTGGTAGATAACGAGTTATGGATAGGAACTTTTGATCAGGGGCTCGACGTTATGGATCTGCATTCAGAAAAGATTATCAGGCATTACCAGTATGGTCCAGGGAAAAATGATTTGAAAAGTAATTTTGTACACTCATTAGCTAAAACAAAAAACAAAAAAATTATAGTTGCTACCACCAATGCCATTTTCACATATAACAAAGACAATAATAACTTTGACATTATACCGCATATGCCTGTCGATATATTTTATTCTTCTTTGCTGGTAGACAGTACAGGCAAGATCTGGAGCGGAACTTTCAATAATGGCTTGTACACGATTGATATGGAAAATAAGGTTGTAAACAGGGTGCGATTTCCTTTGAACAATAAAGACGATATACTTATTGAAAAAAGAATTACAGATATTTACCAGGATAGCGAAAGCAATATCTGGATAGCAACCGAGTCCTGCCTGTACAAATATTATCCTGCAAAAAAGGTATTTAAAGAATATTCAACCAGAAGCGGTTTACCGGCTAATCTTATTTATTCAGTAAAAGAAGACAACAATAAAGTGATGTGGATAAGCACTTCTAAAGGCCTTGCCAGCCTTGGCCTGGCTGATAATAGCATAAAAATTTACAATAGAAATAACGATCTTTTATACGAACAATTCAATTACAAATCATCTTTTAAGGATGATAACGGAGATATGTATTTCGGCGGCATAAAAGGCATGATAAGATTCAACCCTGAAAACTTTATGATTGATACATTTAATCCTCCTTTGTATATTACAGGTTTCCAGATATCCAATAAAGAAGTTGGCATCGGGAATGAGGAAAATGCCAAACTTAAAAAATCTATTATCCTTACAGACAATATAACACTTAAACATGATGAATCTACTTTTAGCATTGACTTTGCCGCTCTTGAATTTTCCTCATCAGAAAATATTCAGTATGCTTATATGCTGGAAGGACTAGATAAGGAATGGACTTATCTTGATGAGAACAGAAGAGTTTATTATACCAATCTTCCTGCAGGCGTCTATAATTTCAAAGTGAAATCTACCAACAGCAACGGCATTTGGAGTAATAATGAAAGACGCCTGCAACTCAATATCCTGCCGCCTTTCTGGAAATCAAACTTTGCCTATTTAATTTACACGCTGCTGGTAGCGGGTTCTCTGTACCTGGTTTATACTTTCTACAGAGAAAAAAATCTGCAAAAAATGGCCATATTGAATATACAAAGAGAAAAAGAACTGTACCAGTCAAAAATAGATTTCTTTACACAGGTAGCGCATGAGATCCGTACACCGCTGACCCTGATCAAAGGACCATTGGAAAAAATAATGAAAAAACGCAATATCCCGGATGATGTGGGTAAATATATCGTGATCATGGATCGCAACACACAAAGGCTTTTATCTCTTACCAACGAATTATTGAACTTCAGGGAAATAGAGACCAATAAATTCTCGCTGACATTTACTAAACTCAACATTACAGACATAGTATTATCGGTAATTGAAAGATACCAGGATGCCATAGATCAGAAGGATATCATGCTCAAACGCAACATCCCGGATAAGGATATATTTGCTTTTGCAGACCAGGAAGCGCTGATAAAGATCATCAGCAATTTATTGAATAATGCTTTGAAATACGGTGAAAGCCTGATCGTTGTTTCACTTAACCATTCAGACAAAAAAAATGAAGTTTATATAAGTGTCAGCAACGACGGCAAAAAAATTCCCGCTGAGTTGAAAGACAGAATATTTGAACCTTTTTTCCGTACAAAAAACACCAAAGAAACGGGCAGCGGCATAGGGCTTACACTGGCCAGATCATTGGCTGAATTGCACAACGGTTCCTTAAATTTCATTAATTTACGGGAAAATTTAAACACATTCGAACTCATAATACCTGACCACATTAACAAAGAAAAAGAATCATGACAGAAGCGAGAGCATTCAGCACCATTTTGCTGATAGACGACAATGAAGATCTGCTGGAATTCTTATCTGACGATCTTGCTGAGGAATATAATGTATTGGTAGCCACGAATGGCAGCGAAGCGCTGAAGATGCTGGAAGAGCATTGTATTGATTTAATCATCAGTGATATCATGATGCCCGTAATGGACGGAATGGAACTTTGTGAAAAAATAAAAAATGATGTAGAGATGAGCCATATTCCCGTAATATTGCTCACCGCTAAAAATACATTGGAATCTAAAATCAGCGGGCTTAATTCCGGCGCAGATGCTTATGTAGAAAAACCTTTTTCTCCCGAATATCTTCGTGCACAAATTGGGAGTTTGCTTAAAAACAGGAATAAAATAAAAGAATATTTTATTAATTCACCGCTTACACATATTAAAAGCATTGCGCATTCCAGATCCGATGAAATATTCTTAGAGGAGCTTAACCGCATTATTTTAGAAAACATCTCGGATATAAACCTTGATGTAAATCAGCTTGCTATTTTCATGAATATGAGCCGGCCCACTTTGTACAGGAAAATTAAATCCATATCGGATCTCACTCCCAACGAGATGATCAACATTACAAGGCTCAAACAGGCTGCGGTTTTATTAGCTGAGGACAACCTGCGAATCAATGAAATTTACAACGTTGTTGGTTACAGCTCGCCTTCACAGTTCGGCAGAAACTTCCAGAAACAATTTAAAATGACGCCTTCCGAATACATCAGATCGCTCCGGAATGCCAATTGATAATTTCATAACATAGCTTGTAGTGCGGCATTGATAAAGCCTTGCTTCTCGCTGCAAGGCTTTTCTCAAAAACGACTACTTACTTTCTGTACTTTCTGCCCAGCTATCTGTCCTGAAAGGAGATGCCGGCAGGCTGCTGCCGTTGTACAGGTTTATATCAGGATTATTTGCCCAACCATACCTAACCGCAACCGGATCGGCTACATTTTTTGAAGAAACAATTATTTTATTTCTTTCTATTTTCGCATCTGCCCAATAGAACCTTTTGTCTTTTCCGGCAACGGCAAAACCTTTGAGCGCCGCGCCACCAGCAGCTTTCAGGCCTTTATCATGCGAAAAAGACAGAATGATTTTATTTCCCTTCACTACATGACTTTTGTATATGGGCCCGGAATAGCCTGTTTGTTTTCCATAGGTTTTATTCAGCGCAATCAAGGCTAACCGCCGCCCTACTTCCTGCTTATTTTTCGGGTGAATATCTTTTTCATCTCCAATATCAATTGTTACTGCCATGCCGGTATTTGGCAGGCCTGTGGCCATTAACTGCGCTTCTCTGAGTTCTGCCCATTGTGATGCGCCGGGCGCCTCGTCACGCTTCATAAAATTAGCAAGCTGCACAAAATAAAATGGAAAATCCCCGGAAGAGAATTTACTTCTCCAGTCTTTGATCATCGCTGGAAACAAAGTTTGATATTGAAATGCTCTTGTCGCATTGCTTTCGCCCTGGTACCAGATAGCGCCTTTGATTTTATAGTTTATGACCGGGTTGATCATGGCATTGTATAAGACGGCAGCCCTGTTGGGCCCGGTTTGCGATTGTGGTTTTGGCGGAAGATCTTTTAAAGAATAAGCTATCTTGTACAGCCAATCTCCGGCTAAAGGAATTGTTTTAGTACCTGATTTATTCTGTATAGTAAATTCAGTAGCATTTCCATGAATACCGCCATTACTTCTTACATCATCTACACGAATGGTGATATAATTGTCTCCCTGATGCAGTAAGCGCGCAGGAATTGCATACACTCTTTGCTGATCCCATTTATTAACAGCGCCAATTTGCTCGCCGTTAAACCAGGTGATATCATTATCATCTGCATAAAAACGCAACACGGCATCTTCGCCGTTCCAGTCTGCGGGTACAGATATTTTTTTCCTGAACCATACCACACCATCAAAGCCTCTCAGACCTTTTTCTTCCCAGAAACCCGGCAACTGCATAGCTTTCCAGCCTGTTACATCCAGATCAGGCTTATGCCAGACGGGGCTTCCGGCTACATATCCCGGATCTTTTTGTAAGGCAAGCGCCTCCCAATTCTGTTCTGCTGTACTCAGTTCCTCTTTACTCATCGGTGGTGTAAACTTTATTGTTTTTGCAGCTTCGGCGAAATCTTTCATCCTGCTTAAGGTTTCATAACTTGTCCATGCTTCAGCTACCGTGCCGCCCCAAGATGAATGAATTAACCCGATAGGGATTTTTGTTTGGTTATAAATTTCCCTGGCGAAGAAATAAGCAGTAGAAGAAAAATCGGCAACAGTAGCAGGTGAGCAAATATCCCAGCCATTGTTTCTAACCTTTAGATCTGCCTGGGGTTGATTAGCTGTAACATGTATTGCCTGTAACAACCGTATTTCCGGGAAATGGGCATTCGCAATTTCCTGCTCATAATTGTTGACTTTTCCCCATCCGGCTAAAGGCATTTCCATATTTGACTGGCCGGAGCAAAGCCATACTTCGCCGATCAGTACATTTTTTAAAGTAATGGTATTGTCCTCTGAAACACGGATGGTATAAGGCCCTCCGTACTTTGGTGTTTTTACGTGCAGCTTCCAGTCGCCTTTCGCATCTGCTTTGGCAGTATAATTTTTATTGTTCCAGGATGTATGTATTTTTATGGTCTTATTTCTCCCGGCTGTGCCCCAAATGGCGGCATCGCTGTTTTGTTGCAGTACCATATTATCACTGAAAATAGCAGGTAATTTTACTTCTGCCAGGCAGATACCTGAAAAAAAGAACAATGCTAAAAGCAGACCGGATGTTTTAAAAAAACTATTCATTATTATAAATTTAATTAATTTCTAAGTAAGGGGAATTGGGATATGCGCAGCTGCGTACAGCCGTAAGGGATCAATTCTATCTCTTCTGTATCTTCTGAGGTTTCCATCTGATAAATATTGCTGTACGGAATTGGCCCCGTCATTTCATTATACAAACTCCAGGAAGGAATACGTTTGGCCGCGGTTTTAATGGAGATGGGCGCGTTGGCGGTGTTCCACGGAAAGGCTGCCGGCTGTTTGTGCTTTACCACTTTGAAATTATCTGCTTCATTTTTATTAAACAATGCATAATTCCAGGGAGAAGGAGTTACAACTTCTTCATATGAATCGCCATACACCAAGGGGTCTTTTGTATTTTTTACCTGTACAATTTTTTCTTGCATTTTTAAAGCATAAACCAAAGGGCCTCTTTCAACAGAAACAGAATTTTCGTGCCAGCGGTTTTTATATACATGCATCGGCAATCTTAATTCAACCACATCACCTTTACTCCATACACGATCAATCGTTACCACTTTGGCTGCTTTTGCCGGTGTATACTCCTTTCCATTAATCCTGAAACGCGCTTCCCTACACCATTCAGGCACACGAAGCTGCAAGGAAAATTGTGCTTTTTTATAGGCTTCAATATCTTTGATTACAAATCTTATTTCTTCCTCAAAAGGATAATTAGTTTCTTCTGCAATGGTCACACGCACGCCATTGGCAACCTTTGCCGTAACTTCAGAAGGAGCGTAAATGAGCGCTGCCAGGCCTCCCTGATCTGTTTGATACCAGAGGTTTTGCGTAAACTTCGGCCAGCCCTGGTGCATGTTGGCTGTACAACACGGATAGCCGGTAAGCAACCCATAGCATACATCTGTACCATGATGGTTTATATCAAAATTACGGATATGCCTTGTAGCCATTACCTGGTTAGCCTGCTGAAAATACTGCCTTCTCATAAAATCATCTGAAACCTGCGCCGGCAAAGCGTTAAAGGCTATTTTCTCCAGCCGGTCAGCAAACTTACTATCCCCGGTAATGGATAATATTTTTTCCATCGAAAACATCATCTCTACCGCCGAGCAGAGTTCGGAGCCCTGCGTAGGATCACTGCCATGCAAGGCTTCATCGCCACCATATAAACCATGTGCCATACCGTTAAACTTCATTAAATCATTATAACCTTTTTCCAGGGCCTCCAGGTATTTTTTGTCCGGATGGTGCTGATAATAAATTGCCGGCTCTTTAAAGCCCTGTGCAAGATTTACGCAATGAATGCTGCCTTTGGTTGATAAAAGATCTGTATGCAAAAATGCATGGGTATAATCAAATGTCTGCTGATGAATCAGATCACCGAGCTCCAGTAAAAAATCATCCTTGGTAATATCATGCAACCAATAAACAGCCATCAGGTTATCTCCACCGCGGTAATGTGCCCAGGATGTCCAATGCCCGAGCGGTTTTTCCGGCAAGGTCTTTAATTGATATCGAAAATAATCAGTCATCAATTTAATAACCCTTTTATCCCGCGTGGCGGAATAATATTGCATCAGCACCTTGAGCATTACCATCTTGGGCCACCAATCCAGGCTATTGTTGCGCTGGATGCCAGCCTCCGGCCCATAATCTTTTGAAGGGCCAAAGTTGCCGTCTGCACGCTGGCTTTGCAGAGTCCATTCAATCCATGGCTTCGCTTTTGCTATCAGCTCTTTATCGTTCAGTATATAAGCAAGCGGCACAAGGCCGTCTATCCAATATGGGCCTCTCTCCCACTGATCGCCATCACCGCCTAACCAACCATTTCGCTTATTCATGACCAAAGGGTACAATTCATCAAGCCTGCCGGTTGATCCATGCTTTTGCCTCATCAGCATTTCATGCAGCCAGCCTTGCGGCTTAATGGCGCCGAGTGGCAATTCTTTATACATACTATTGGATTTGAAAGAATGCTGGGCCATCGTATTCATGATAATGAACATTAAAAAGCTGCTTAAAAAAAATAATTTGTACATACACTGAATTTATTGTTTACAAGCGTACAGAAACCGCAGCGCCATCTTTGATTAGATAATTTCTTTTGGTTGAAGTTATTACATGTATCTCCAACTGCTGATTTTCGTCAACGCTATACTGCATCCATAACAAGACCTTTTTTCCGCGCATCTCCATATCACCGGCGTGTGGGAGCCGCTGATCAATGTGCCAGATGATGCTGTTACCAGGTTGTATTTCCCGCCGGGAAGTTTGCGCATACAATACATGCACATGGAGCAAAAACGCAGATGAATAAAAGTTTTTAACCATCGAACAAAAGTTATGATACCTAATAATCTCCTGTTGAAATCAATGTAAAGTTATCAAAAACTCCTTTCGACTGCCGATCTCCTTTTACAATAAGTCCCGCACGCAGCGCCCTGTCCCATGGCGGCAGCTGTTTCCCTGAAATAATATTTCCAATATTCCTGAAATTATTGCCGTCCTTTACAGCAAACTGTAACTCCGTACTATTTGTAACCGTAACTTGTAAACCGATCTTTCTTTTGTTGCTGACAGGCACTTCTGTTATTACAGTTTCTTTCCCTTTCGCCATATGAATCAATGATAATTTGTTTACTTTAACCGTTGCCGCTACATAATTATCATCATCGCCTATAATTGTAATTCCCGCATCTGTATTGCTTTTACGCGGAAATACATCTACAGACATTTTATAATTTTTCGTGTACGTTTTCTGAGCGAGAATGGCTGCGGGCTTAGTACCACTGCCAACTGACAAATTTAATTTATTAGATGCAATTGTAATTTCCGGCTCATGAAATACTGACCAGTTCCAGGATACGCCAGGCTTTCTTTTATTAAAATTGTCGGAAAAATGTATCTTACTCCGGTAATTATTTTCGCTGTAAATAAATCCTTTATCAAATTCGATCCAATTATCCGAAGTAAAGCGAAATTCTTTTAACAGGCCCTGCCTGCCGGTGTACACGCCTCCCATTTTATGATAGCCGTGGTATAGGAAATAATATTTATCGCCTTCTTTAAAAGCGGTGCCATGACCCTGGCATTTCCAATCGCCTTCTTCTGTGAGCAACGGATTTTTATCATACTTCTCCCACGGCCCGTGCAAAGACCGCGAACGCGCAACGCCTGTGGCGTAGGTACATCCTGAACCGCAACATCCTGCGGCTGCATATATTGCATAGAAATAATTGTTGTGCCTGAGAATGCTGAGGCCTTCCACCAGGTTGCGCTCCCACTTATCTGTGTCCCTGAACATTTCCTTTCTTTCTCCAAGCAACTGTGTTCTTTCCTCGTTCATCTCCTGTATCCACATAATGGTTGGCTTGCGCTGGCTGTTGCCATCTTCTTTCCAGATCAAAAATAATTTACCATTTTCATCGCGCATGGGAAAACCGTCTATGGAACCCATCGGCTGCTCTACCAATGGCCCGTGATCTGTATAGGGGCCTTCAGGCCGGTCGGCGCTTGCTACAGCTACGGCAAGCGTTCCACCCTTGCGGCGTGCAGTATAATACACGTATACTTTACCATTTTCATAGCTCAATTCGGGCGCCCAGAAATAATGTTCAGCCCAGGAAGGCTTTTCCGGAAAAATATTTGTTGTCCATTGCCAATTCTTCAGATCTTTTGATTTCAAAACAGGATATGCCGGCAACCAGTTGCTGCTGGTGGCAGAGGCATAATAAGTATCACCAACTTTGATCACAGAAGGATCTGCAAAATCGCCTGGAACGTTGGGTATTTGTGCGTTTACAAGAAAAGCGGCAACGCAAAATGCAATAACTAAGTAATTCTTAAATTGTGAAATCTTCATCTTTATATCTTTTGTTGTTTATATAAACCTGTGTTTCCTGCTTCCAGCAAAGCCAGAAGCCGGCGGACCAATTCAGGGTTTTCTTTTGCTATATTTTTTGTTTCAAGGGGATCATTTGTATAATCATATAATTCTATCACCGGCTGCTGTTTCCTGAAATATTTTGTGATACGGTAACGATTAGTGCGCAGTGTGATCCCATTGTTGAAATAACCATATGCCCTTCCTTCTGTATTACTCTGCGGTTCTTTAAGCAATGGTAGAAATGATTTACCATCAAGCGGGTAAGGCTGTTTGACGCCGGCAAGCTCCAGTAAGGTAGGATAAATATCCACGGATTGAACAACTACTGAGGTAGCTGTTCCTGACTTTTTCATACCGGGAGCACGTATAATCAATGCACTTCTCAAAGCATATTCTGATAAAGTGTGTTTGCCCCAAACCCGCTGATCGCCTAAATGCCAGCCGTGATCGCCCCACAAAACAACAATCGTATTTTTATCTAACCCGCTTTCTTTCAGCGCATCTAAAACTTTCCCGATTTGCGCATCCACGTAACTAACGGAAGCATAGTATGCATGTCGCAGCTTTCTTGCATACTGAGCTGATACAGGGTTTTTAAGAGAAGGTCTTTCTTCGCCTTTTTTATACTGATTAAATTCATCACTGTTATGCCAACCTGTATTGTTCACGAAAGCGGGAAGATCTGCTGCAGGCGAAACCGGCAATTCGTCTTCTTTATAGAGGTCCCAATACTTTTGAGGAGCATTCCACGGTAAATGCGGTTTAAAAAAACCGACTGCAAGAAAAAAGGGCGACGGGCTGCTTTTGAGGGCTTCGATTTGTTTCACTGCAAGATCGGCAGTTAACCCATCCACATATCCATTATCCTCCACAGGAGCGGATTCATAAGGTTTTACATCTCCATTCTTGCTCTGCCTGTTGCTTCCATCTGCATAGCCAAAAAATGCATTCCATCCTGTTTGCCATTTGCCTGCATCGAACAGGAAACTGTCCCAACTATTTGGCAATTCCATCTTGTCTGAAACCGGTTGATTGTAACCATATACTTTACCATCGGCGGCATGACTGATTTTGCCGATACCAATTGTAGTGTATCCGTTACGGCGAAAGGCTTCAACCATCGACTCGGGCAATGCCTGTCTTTGTCTCCCTGCTGTAAGCCGCTCAAACACTGCATTTGACAACTGCGCTTTGGTTTGCGGATATTTTCCCGTGAGCAATGTAAACCTTGAGGGACCGCAAGTAGGTACATTTGCATAATGATTGAGGAATAACCTGCCCTGTGATGCAAGCGCGTCCATGTGAGGCGTAACCATGTGGCAGTTCCCGTAAGCATTTGTTTCGGGACGAAGATCATCAACAGCAATAAAAAGAATGTTTGGTTGTCCGGATGCAGAAAGGCTGCTGCCGGCACGTGGATTGCAGGATAACAACAGCACTGTCATTAACCCGGGAAAATAAATAGCTTTTTTTATCATTGAGACGTGAATATTAATCTATATACCTTGAAGGCTTACAGATTTTAATACGCTTTCCTATTTTACTTTAGTAACCTGCGGTCCAAGATACGACTTTTTCATACCACCAAAATCAAGTACGATTTTTTGTATCACCATACCGGGATCGCCGCATTTGATATGAAGTGTATGCTTGCCGGGCTTATCAATGTAAAATGTAGATTTATTGATAGCCGCGTTGCGCAAAACATTATCTGACCACGCTTGCGTATACTCCGGCGCTGATGATGAAGGCAAAGCCACAGGGCCATCGTCAATACAAACAGCATACCTTGTTTGAGAAGTACCCTGTTCGTGAAAACCAAAATCACGATCGGAACTCAATGGGAAAACCGGCAATACGTAGGTATACACATCAACCGGGCCGTGATGAAAAGTATAAAAATCATATTCCACACCCGGGGAATTATTGTCGCGGGGATTATGCACCCTGGCAACAGGATCGCCGATCATCACCGATTGATCTTCAAAACCAAGGTTGTGTATGATCTGCATTTTAATTTCATCCGTTTCGCGTTTGCGGTGAAAGGCTGCGCCTGCAATAGAGATTACACCATTATCTTCTATGTATAACCCTTTGACTTCAGCACGTAAAGGCAGCGTTGGGTTAAAGACAGACAGCAAAACTTTTTCTGTTGTATTTCCACTGGTGAATTCAATCTCACCAGCCACCTTGTCTCCTGCCGGAACTTTATTCCAGTCAACAGAGACCCATATCCTCTCTTCGTGTATTACAGTTCCCTTTGTTTTATTCACATGTATCCAATCGTGAGAAGCCTTCAGTGACCAGTTAAATGATCCCATACCTGTGTTAAAAATATCTATGAAATATTTTTTGTCAATATATTTATTGAAGGCGGGTAACTGATGATAACTGGTAACACCTTTTAAAGGTTCCTGACCCTCAACAAATAATTTCATGGCGGATGATACCGGAATGCTGACAGAGTCAAGCTTTGGCAGTTCAAAATAAGAAGCAGTAACGCCCTGGCGTAAAGACATCATGCGTTTCCACTTACCATTCATCAGGTCATTATAATCGTGGGAAATTTCATACAAAGTATCGTAATAATGCTTTACGCGGTCGCGCAATAAGTTGGCGGCGGACCTTCCCTGTGCAATGTAAAGCCTGTTCTGCTGTGCTGTTAGCCATTTTTTATTCATCAGTTCAGCGCCTTTTACAGGGTAATATAACAGTTGAAAGAAAGAAGCTTTTTCCTCCTCTGGCAATTGATTCAATATGCTTTCGGCTTTAGCGCCTATACGGTGATAATCAGTCATCCGCTTTTCTGCTTCGCCATAATTAGCAAAAGAAAAGTCAGTGTCAGTGGGCCTTTCACGTCCGTGCTTAAAAGTATTCCATTCATAACCCCAACCCATAAACTCGGGTTTACGTGAAAATGCAAGACGATTGTATTCCCTGGTTATTTCTTTCAGGTCATTAAAATATTTTTTTCCATAGATAGAACTCAGCCAGCTTGGCTGGTAATCTGCTATATTTTCAAAACTGAATTGGCTGATATCATAAGCCATATCCAAAAATAAGGTGACAGGAAATTCACATGATTTGATATCGCCTGCATTCAGCAGCCATATCCTGTCTGCGCCCGTGTTGTAGGCTTTATGCAATTCTTCATACATCAGCGAAGGCGGCGTGGAAGCCAGCCACAGGTAATCATGAGGCATGCCCAGATATGAAGCATGGTAATATACTCCCGATCTACCGGAACGCTTTTGCTCTTTGGAGTTGCTCAATTGTTTCATATAGCCGTAATTATCATCGGGCCATACAATGGTAACTTCATCTGGCACTTCCAGACCTTTGAGATAAATATCCAGCACTTCTTTGTAAGGCGTAAATGCCTGCGGAATTTGTTCAATCGGCTTATCTATATATTTTTTAAGGATTGCCTGTTGATCTTTTAATGCCTGACCCACGAGTTGTACTCTTTGTTCCAAAGTATAATTCCCAGTCATCGCTTTATCGTGCAGGCCGCGTAATGCCAGCGTATACACATTTTCGTAAGGCGAATTTTCTTTTACGCGTTTGTCGAGGACTTTTAAAATACCTTCTTTATTGGTCATGTAATTCCATTCGCCCATTGTCTTCTTGTCCCATTCGCTGGCATTGTTGAATAACAAGGGCTCGGGGTGTACGCTTCCCATCACGATACCAAATGAATCAGCAACCAGTTTATTAGCAGGATATTTATTGAATGCGCCGCTTGCCTCGTGCATGGCAGGGCATAAATAATTAGCTTTCAACCGGAGCAACAATTCAAAAACTTTTGCATAGGTTTTAGGCCCTATGTCTTTCAGTTCAGGATCGAATGTATTTTTTGCCCAGGGCAATAAACCCCAATCTTCATCATTGATAAAAATGCCGCGGTATTTAACAGCAGGCGCAGGCGAGGTATAAGGCTTTATATCCAGGAAAATATTATTCCTTTTCTTTACGGGCACGTCTGCCCACCAATACCAGGGCGAAACCCCGATAGCATCTGATATAGAAAAAAGACCGTAAGCCGTACCACGCCTGTCGCTCCCAACTATAACCAATGCCTGTTTCACATTGGGAAACGGATTATCAACAACCTGAATTTTATACCTCTCCCATTGGCCTTCTATTTCTTTTACATGAAGCTTGCGATTTTTCATTAGCTGTTCAATCACTTTGCTTTTACCCACCGTGCCCGCGATAATGATATGGTGCGCCTTAGACACTGTAGTGGTCAGAGCTGGCTTTTTACCTGATACTCTTTCTATATCATCGGCAAATAGATGAATAGCACGTTTAACAGACAGTTCATCATCAGCATCAAATAAAATATTTGCTGTAGTAATATCAAAAGAATTTCTTGTATTCCTGTCTGAAACTGACAGTTGTGCTCTGGCATTACTAAAAATTAAGAAAAATACTACTAAAGTTATCTTGCATTTAATATCCATACTACAATAATTTTTTGTCATCAATGTTATTTACTCTGTCTACATTCAGGCCCCATATACGACTTTTTCATGCCGCCAAAGTCAACCACAACTTTCTGTAACAACACGCCGGGGTGTGCTGCATAAATTTTTACGGTATGTTTCCCCGGTTTATCAATCATGTGCGTGGTTTTATTGATCCTTGTATTGCGCAAAATACTTTGAATCCATAAAGTGCTGTAATACGGCGCTGAGGCTTCGGGTAAATATACCGGGCTGTTGTCTACCATAACACCGTAGCGCGAACCGTGTTCATCATTTAAAGGGAAAACCGGGACCATATACGTGTACACATCAACCGGGCCGCTGTTGAAGGAATAAAAATCATATTCAAGCACAGGAAAATCACTGGATCGCACCGGCGCTACGTAATTAGAAGTTAGCTCAAGCGAGGGGTAAAATTGGTACTTTGCAAAAGGGTCGCCAAGCTGCACCACTTTATCATCGAAACCCAATCCATCCAGGACTTTAAATTTTATATCAGCCGTTTCTTTTTTGCGGTGATAGCGCGTTGCATCAATGGATACTACGCCGTTATCCTCCACATATAAATCTTTTAATTCATTTACTGATGGATTTGCAGGGTTGAAAACCGAGACAAGCACTTTTTCATGCATGTCGTTTGCTGAAAAAATAATTTCGCTTTTGATATTTTCACCGGCCGGAACTTTATTCCAGTCTATGGAAACATATATTCTTTCCTGCGTTGCAGCATTGCCGTTGTGCTTATCTAAGACCAGCCAGGGGTGTGATGTTGTTGCTGCCCAGTTCAAAGATGCATTGCCCTTATTAAAAATATCTATATAGTAGGTTTGGCGCACATATTTATTGAACGCAGGCAATATATGCTGATGGATACGTCCTTTTGTGTTCACTTCACCTTCTGCCGAAATGCCTAATTGCGGTGAAGAGGCAGGAGCAACCGTTGCTAATTCAGGGATGGAGAAACGCCCGCCGCCATTACTCAACGACATCATGTATTTCCACTTGCCGTTTAATAAGGAATTGTATTCATCTGTTATCTTTTGTAAAGTATCTCCGTAAGCAATAACGTTTTTCCGTAACTGGTTTGCTGTTACATTCTTTTTTGAAGCATAATCATTTACTTTTTGGGCGCCCAGCCAAATCTGGTTAAATAATGCAGAACCTTTCACTGGGTAATACAATAGCTGAAAGTAAGAAGGGTATTGCGTTTCGTCCAGCTTATTCATTATAGCTTTTGCTTTATTGGCAATACGGGTGTACTCATTCACACGATTATCAAGTTCGTTATAATTATAAAGAGAAAATGCATCGCTTCTTGTGTTTTTGATATATTCAGGTTTGCGTGCAAAAGCCAATTGGTGATATACCTTTGAAATATCTAAAAAATCATTGCGGTATTGTTGGCCATAAATACCTGAAAGAAAATCCGCATGGTGCTCTACAATATTCTTGTCATTGAATTGATGGATATCATATGCCATTTCCATGAAGAGCGAAATATGATATTCAGCGGGCTTAATATCGCCTACATTCACCACCCAAAGCCTGTCTGCCGTGGTTTCATAGGCTTTTCTTAACTCCTGGTACATTAATTGCGGCGGGGTGGTGCACAGCCATAAATTATCATTAGGCGGGCCCCAGTAAGATATATGATAATAAACGCCTGCACGGCCTTTTCGCTTTTGTTCCTGAGAATTGCTGAGTCGCTTTATATAACCATAATCATCATCTGTCCACACAATGGTTACGTCATCCGGAACTTTAAGGCCGGCGTTATAGACATCCAGTACCTCTTTATAAGGATAAAATATTTGCGGCACTTCTTCCACCGGTTTTTTCAATACATTTTTCAAAATATCGCGTTGATCCTCTAATGCTTTGCCCAATACTTCCACACGCTCCTGCATATTCAAGTCGCCTTCCATTACTGCATCATGAATGCCGCGTAATGCAAGCGTATAAACATTCTCGAACATGCCGTTTTCCTGCACCCGCTGTGTTAAAACCTTATTGATACCTTCTTTATTTTTTACATAATTCCATTCGCCCATTGTTTTTTTATCCCATTCCGAAGCGTTATTGAACAGCAAAGGCTCTGCATGAATAGAACCCATCACAATTCCAAAGCTATCCGCCACCAATTTATTATCAGGATATTTATTAAAAGCACCGGTGATGGAATGCATGGCCGGGCTGAGATAATTTGCTTTCAATCGTAATAGCAACTCACAAATCTTAGCATACGTTTTAGGCCCTATGTCTTTTAACTCTGGCTCAAAATTTTTTGCCGACCAGGGAAACAATCCCCAGTCTTCATCATTAATAAAAATACCACGGTATTTTACGGATGGAGTTTTTGATGAAAATGCTTTAACTTCAAGATTTACGGAAGAATGTTTTTTCACCGGCACATCCGCCCACCAGTACCAGGGATGAACCCCTATTGCCTCGGAAACAGATAAAAGCCCGTAAGCGGCACCGCGCCTGTCGCAGCCGGCAATTACCAATGCTTTATCTACTCCTTTAAATGGTTTTTCAACAAGCGTTATTGCATACTGCTCCCAGCCATTTTTTATTTTACCGACGTCAATTTTCTTCTGATGAACCAGCTGATCGATCAACCTGTTGTGCCCGATCGTTCCAACAACGACCATATTCTTTTGCGGGCGCGCGTTTTCACTCAAAACATCAATTTTTTTGCCTGTTACATTATACACATCCTGTGCAAATAACCATGCTGTTCTTCTTACAAGTTCTGCATCGCGGGAATCATAATATATTGCTGCAACCGATGCGCTTGCCAAGGGAAAAATATTTTTTCCAACGGCGCTGCCGGAAACTAAAACCTGTGCTTCAGCAGTTGCGCTGATAAAAAATAACAATAGGTACAACTTTCTCATACGATCATCACTTTATTTCCCGTGAAGCAAATGGTTTCCTTTAATTTCCAGCGCTTCTGCCAGTGCATCGAGCATGCCGTAGCCAAACCTGTTATCGGGTAAAAGATAGTGCCCTTCCGACCATTCATTAAAACAGGCGATAGTCATAATTTTAGGAACATCGGTATATTTATTCAGATACGCGAAGCCCGCCTGTACAAAGGCTTTGAAGGCAGCAGGGCTTTCATTATCATAAATCACACAGCCGGGCCATTGATCACGATTCGGAACGGAAGGACGTTTACGCGGCATCACATAACGCGGTGTGGAATCCCAGCCGGGTGACAAGGCAGGAATGTAAGGCACTTTAAAATCTTTATGATGTTCCGGCCATAATTTAAAAGCTACATCAGCGGCCGCTACTTCATAATCAGAAATTTCATTTTCTTTGGGTTGAAAACGGCGGGTGGTCCAATCAAGAGGGTTATAGGAACCTGCTGTGTCGTAGCCCACTTCTTTACTGTTGGGTGTATAAAATCCTGACGAATGTATATGAATGCCTTTGTGGCCTAAAGTTTTTGCATAAGCACGCAGGTCGGCAAATAATTTTTTGGTAGCCGGTACGCCGATATTCTTTTCAAGCCGGTTGGGATCCCAAATGCACAGTACCGGTTTGCCGTTAATTTTCCAGTGATTGGGCTGATGAAAGTACCTGGAAATAATATAGGACATGCTGCGCCAGCATTCCTGCAGGTCAACATCGGGAGGCTGATAGCTTGGCGGGTAGTTGGGCTTGCCATCTGTTCGAAGCGTGGGATATAAAATATACCAGGGATGGTTGGTCCACATGCAGCAGAACTTTACATCGTTTGTATTGGAAGCTCTGAGGAATCCATTTTCCAATGCTTCATGCAAAGCAGGCTCACCGTTGTACCAGTACCAATCCCATATGTACGCGTCAATCCCGCTTTGCTTTGCCAGTTTATTATATGTTTCCCAGGTTGAAGGCAGGCTTTCGTCCAGCTCACCCAGTAAGGGTGTACGCGGCTGCTGGTGCCCCTGGAACCACGGGCGAGCGCTCCTGATCAAATTGTATTCCGTCCATCCTTTGCCATACAGCCTGTCATGAATAGCAGATGCATGATAATTAGGAAAAAGATAAGCAGCAACAGTGAGGCCCTGCGGCTTTTGTAACAAAGCTTTGTTGCCGGCCAGTTTCTCCAGGTCGCGGGGCAGGCGCAGAGCTTCATCCGGCATATTTGAAACCACTTTGGGCAACCTGCTTAGCTCAATTTTGTCAGATGCTTTTGCCATCCAACGGATGCCGGAAGTGCCTAGCGCCAATGCTATACCCGTCTTGCTGGTTTGATTTAGAAATTTTCTTCTATGCATTATAAGTAATTTATTCTACAGGAATATTTGTTTCTGAACCGGGATAACCTTTGTTTTGATTGATATGTCCCTGGCTGTTAGAGGTAATAGCCGTTAATGGCACAGGATATAAAACATGATAAGGCTTCATTACAAAAGCATTCGTTGAATAGAAATATTGGGTTGCATAAAAATTATTTTTTTTCATTACCCTGTCATAATACCAGTTTTTTGTACTGAAATTCTCTAAAGTATAGCCATCTCTATTCAATTGTGCCATAATAAAAGCTATTCTTGTAAGTTCCACTTTACGATGCTCTTCAAGAAAAAGTTCACGCGCTCTTTCATCCAAAATGTCTTCCAAAGTAATTGTTGACAATAATTGAGCTTTTGCTCTTGCCCTGACTGTATTAATATCATTTGTAGCATTACTGATTTTGTTGAGCCATAAATATGCCTCAGCTCGCATTAAATATGTTTCTGCCAAACGAAAAACATATTGATCTGTAAATCCGCCGCTAGGTGTTTTTCCTTTATTAATATCGTCTTTATGTATAAGTACTTTTACTGTTGGAAAAGAAAAATAGCAACGCATAGTATCCTGTACATATTGTCGTTGAATAGGCTTACCAAACCATGTAGCACTTCCACCTTTATTATTTGATGCCGGTCTGTTATACCAAAGCCTTGACTTATCGTACCAATTATTTTTATTATATCTGATATCTGTTGCAGCATTTACCCAAACCTCGTACTGATAATAATTGGATGGTCTTATTTTAGCAATTCCTCTTCCTAAACTATCCAATAACTCATAGCCCGGATATGGGGCTGCATCATAAGTAGTTCCTTGCTTCCCATCGGGAGTTTTTACAACGGCGCCATTGCTCCAGTATGGCACAAAATTTCTTTTTCTGGCTGAGCCATTGTCGGATACATTTCCCGGTATTCCAAAACGCTCCTGAACAACAAATATGGCTTCTTTATTTTCTGAAGCACTAATATTTTCTTCTTTAAAGAGATCATTAAATACATCCAGATCAGTTCTGCCGGCGTTTACTCCAAAACGTGTGTCCATAAGCTTGAGACCATAATCGTTTATACATCTTGTTGCAGATTCCACAGCTTTTTGAAACTCTCCTAATGATAAATAAATCTTAGTCAGCAGGTGTTCGCCTGCTGCTCTGTTTACTGCCCCGGGTAACACTGTTTTAGGCAGCCATTGAACAGCAAACTCCATATCTTCTTTCATTCGTGTAAGTACAGTCTTTCTTGCGCTACTAACAAAATCGAGTTTTGGCCCGGTTATTTCTTCTAAGATAAGAGGTACATCTCCCCACTGATGTGTAAGAAGGTAATACCAATAAGCCCTGTGAAAATATCCTTCTCCAAGAATAGCATTTCTATCAGCTTCTGTATCGAATGTTGCATTATCAATTCTACTAATCACTGTATTGGCATATTTTATACCATTCCAACCCAAATCCCAATAAGTTAAATGCAAATTCTGGTTGGTAGTAGGTGTAAGTTGTGTTTCGAGATTATGAATTTCTTTGGCTTCCGGTCCACCCATTACATGCATATCTGAAAATGCATATTCATAAACCAAAGGTGTACGGCAAGTGCCTGCATCAAACGCATCTCCGAACCATTCCCATTTTATTTGCTTGCGAGACGTAACCAATAGTGCTTCTAAACCTGCTTTGTCTACCAATGTGTTCTCAGGTGCAAAAAAAGATAGAGGCTGTGGATTGAGTTTAACACAAGAAGCTTCTAAAAATAAAATCAATATTGAACATGGAATTATTATCTTTTTCATGTGTGTGTATTTTATTTGTTTTAATTTTTCACATCGAATAGCCTTTATTCATCCGAGGTTGGTATGCAACTTTGCTTATTGCTATTTCATGTGTGTATTTTTTATTTTTCTTTATGGTTACATGGAATAACCAGCTCTTTAGATTCAATACTCATTCCCGGTTGGTAAAGATTCCTAATCTTTATGGTTATTTCATGTGTGTATTTTTTTCCTTTGTTATCAGATGGAATTTGCTCAATCATTTTTATTGTATGCGAGCTATTTATGGCCGATTTTCTCTGTATTAATAATTATGAGTGTAGCAAACTACAATGTAATATCAAGTCCTAGTGTAAATATACGTGGTGTTCTGCCCCGGTTTTCAGGATCGAAATAGGTCCAGTTACTGATCACGAAAGCATTGTCCACATTGGCGCTTAGCCGTAAGCTTTGCACAGAAAATCTTTTTAAATAAACAGCAGGAACTCTATATGAAAGTGATGCATTTTGCAGCCTGAGATAATCCCTCCTTTTATAAATATTAATATTAGGATTCGATGTATTTGCACCTAACTTAGCATATTCATTAGATGGTTTTTCGGGCATCCAATACTCTGTATATATTGAGTTGGAACGGTCAAAAAACCTATTGTCCTCATTTCTGGCCATATTGTCTATTGCCAAATAATTAAAGTCCCCTCTTAAAACAAATGAAAAATCAATATTCTCCCACAGAGTAAGATCACTTCTGAAAGAGGCTCTAAACAGGGGGACAGAAGAACCAAGCCATTGCTTATCCAATTGATTAAGAACACTGTCTCCATTTGCATCAAATACTCTTGGATCTCCGGGCGTTTTACCGTATTTTTTGGCAATTGCTTCTTCTCCTAATTGCCAAATACCAATCATTTTATAATCAAAAATGTCATTAATACCATGACCGATGTACCAGCCGTTCTGAACATCATCATCTTCTCTCTGACCAATAACCTTTCCATTCGCATCCAGCACATCAACCATTTCTCCGTACAAATGCCTGATCACATTTTTGTTTGTACTGAATATTAACGAAGTTTTCCAAAAAAACTTGTGAGGGATATTTAAATTAATGCTTGACAAAGTCACCTCTAACCCTTTGTTATCCACCTGGCCTAGATTCGTGATTATACTTCTAAATCCTGTAATAGTTGGCAATGAACGCATCAATATCAAATCGGTGGTTTTGTTATAATAAGCATCAATAATACCACTCAGCCGGTTATTCAATAATGCGAAATCCAGTCCAATGTTGGCAGCTCGTGTACGCTCCCATTTTAAATTGGGGTTTGATAAATTATCTGTCCAGATCCCTTTGACATTCTCTCCACCAATAATATTATCGGTAACATTTAATTTGGATAATGCTGCATATCGTCCAATATCTCTATTACCACTTTCACCCCAGGATAAACGCAGTTTCAAATCATTGAAAGCAGAGTTTTCCATAAATTTTTCCTGAGAAATTCTCCACGCAAAAGCAAATGCCGGATAAACACCGTATGGATTATTTATACCAAATGCAGAAAAACCGTCACGTCTTAGAGATGCAGTAAATAAATATTTGTTCAACAGACTATAATTGATTCTTCCCAAAATAGCATTGCCTGTTTGCATTTGATCATCGGAATTAATAACCGGGTTGATGCCTGCATTAAGGTTATGATAAATTAAATTACTATTAGGAATGAAACCTTCATTAGATCCTGTACTATTCCAAAATTGATATTTTTCTGCTGTAGCAACAAAAGTAGCGTCAAGACTATGTACTTTGCCTATTCTGTAATTCCAGTTTAAAATATTATCTATTATCCACTCATAATCTGAATAATCGTTCCTGCTCGCTTGACCACCTTTTGTAATACCAGGTTTTTCATCGGAATGATAATAATAGTCTTTTCTCCAACCAAATCTGTTATTAAAGTTTGTTTGGAAACTAAAACCATATGGTAGTGTCAACTTTCCAAAAATAGTAGAGTTCAACGTCTGTACTCTGTAAAAATACTTATCAACCGAAGCTGAGAGGAGCGGATTGGCGATTCTTGCATCACCAGTAGGAAATCTTTTTATAGTTCCATCTTCATTATATAAATCACCGAAAGGACTTATTACATCTGCATCTGTGACATTTACTGTAATATCATTATCAGCTCTGTTTGAAAACTGTGTATTTGTGCCAATTTTGAGCCAATCTGTAATATTGGTTTCAAGATTAATTCTACCTCTGAAGGTATTAAAATTATCACCTTTAATAAACCCTTCATTTTTTAAGTATCCAAATGATGTATAATAATTTGTTTTAGGAGATCTCCCCGAAAAAGAAATATTGTTGTCTATACGCAATCCTGTTCTATAAACTTGATCACGCCAGTCAACTGTTTTTCCCGCTTTATAATTTTGTATTTCAACTGGTGCAAATTGTAATCTTGAAAGCCATGTTTCAACATAGTCTCCAGAAAAAACGTTGTCGTATGCAGCCCATTGTTCTCTCGTAATTCCTTGCGGAAGATTGTCCGGATTATCATAATAGCCTTTACCTTTCTGTGTATTTGAAGGTTTGAAATAATCAATTGTTTTCCAATAATCAGCTCTTCTTTGAACATATTGATCAGGTGTAGGAAGATCAGGAATTTTAAGAAGATTTGCAAATCCCACTTTTGAGTTGAATGTAATAATTGGTTTTTCTGTTTTACCTTTCTTTGTCGTAATCATAATTACACCGGCAGAACCCTTAGATCCATAAATAGCTGTAGAGCTTGCATCTTTTAAGACATCAATACTTTCAATGTCATTGGGATTGATATCACTCATACTTCCATAGTAAATATTTCCATCAAGCACAATCAGTGGAGAAGTAGATGCCTGCAATGATGCAGGGCCTCTCACCTGAATAGATCCGCCGCCAGAGGCATTGTTATTTACTCCGATATTTACTCCGGCTATACTGCCTTTGAGAAAGTCTGTTACAGAAGTAGCCACACGCGTTTCCATTACTTCCTGACCAATATGTGCTACAGAGCCTGTAAGATCTTTTTTCCTTACTGTTCCATAACCGATTACTACTACTTCATCTAAATCCTGGGCACCAGCTTCGGATAACTGAATTGTTAGTTCTTTTATGTTGCCCAACACTTCAGAATGTGTATTATATCCCAGCATAGTGAATATGAGGGTTTTTCCTTTTTGTGCACGTATGGAAAATGTTCCGGATGCGCCGGTAATAGCACCCGTACCTGACCCCTGAACCTGAACAGCAACACCTTCCAATGGTTGATTTTGCGCATTAACAACTGTTCCGGTAAAATCCTCTGCAATCTGTGCTGTTGCAGAAACAGAACTCAAAATAAAAACACCAAGAATTCCAAAGTACAAAAGTGTTGGTCTTTTCTTTTTACAGGTTTTCATAAGAATTAATTTTATGATGAAGTATATATATATCATAAACCGACTTTAATATTGTCTAAAGTCATTTATACATTATAAGCGCCCTTCTTATAAACAAGTTCGCAAGCAATCCTTACACCCCGCTAAACGCAGAGAATCCGCCATCTATAGGCAAAATAACGCCGGTGATGAAGCTGGCAGCAGGGGAACATAAAAATTGAACTGCGCCATTGAGCTCTGTAATATTTCCGAATCTTTTCATGGGCGTTTTCGCTAATACCTTTACGCTTCGTTCGGTATAGCTGCCATCATCATTTATCAATACTTTTCTATTCTGATCGCCTATAAAAAATCCAGGAGCTATCGCATTGACCCTGATACCTTCGCCAAACTTTAAAGCCATTTCGGTTGCCATCCACTGCGTAAAAATGTTGATGCCGTTCTTGGCAACAGAATAGCCAGGAACCCTTGTAATAGAGGAGTAAGTAGCCATAGAAGAAATATTGACCATGCAACCTTTTCCCTGCTCTGCCATTACTGCACCAAATGCCAGGCAGGGATACACAGATCCGTTCAAGTTTAAATCAGTAACCTGTTCCCAATCCTCTATTTTCATATCGAAGATTGTTTGCTCTTCTGTTAGTGTAGCACCGGGAATATTACCACCTGCGCAATTCACCAATATATCAATGCGGCCCCATTTTTCTTTGATTTTTTCTGCAACGCTTTTCAGGCTCTCAAGATTAAGCACATTGCCAATCAGCCCCACAACATGCTCGTGAATGGTTTTTAATTCTTCCACTCTTTTATTCAGGTTTTCTTCCCTGATGTCTATGGCTACTACTTTAGCCCCGGCTTCCATAAGACTGCGCGAAATGCTTCCGCCAAGCACGCCGCCGGCACCGGTAACTACTGCTACCTGGCCTGAAATGTCAAAATTATTTTGCATGTATTGTATATTTATAAATTATCTTTCATTGCAGCTTGTATACCATCTATTTCTGCCAAACCTTTCAATCGGCCAATGAGCGGATATCCGGGATTTGCCTGTCTCGAAAAATCATCCAGCATTTTTAAGCCATGATCCGGACGAAAAGGCAACTGATCATCTTTCCTGCCTTCTTTTCTTCTCCTCAATTGTTCCTGTAAAAATATTTTTACTACAGCAGGCATGTTAACCACTCCATCAAGATGCGGCGACTCATAAAAACTTTTATCGTCGATTTTCTTTATATTTCTTAAATGAATAAAATGAATCCTGTCTGCAAATTTCGAGGCTATCTTTTCCAGGTCATTATCTTCCCTTACAGAAAGAGAACCTGTGCAATACGTCAGGCCGTTGGCAAGTGAGGTATTGCGAGAAAATATCCAGTCAAAATCTTCTTCGGTACCTGCAATTCTCGGTAATCCTAAAAGAGGGAATGGCGGATCATCAGGATGGATACAAAGGCGAGCACCATATTCTTCTGCTACCGGTATCACGTCATTCAAAAAAATCATCAGGTTGTTTCTCAGGTCCTCTTTGCTTACGTGATGGTATCTTTTTAAAAACTGAAGGAATATTTCTTTGTAGTTCTCTACATCTCCGACGCCGCTGTTTATAAACTTCTGAGTAACGACAATAATATTGTGGGCCAATTCCCGCTTATCTTCTTCACTCATCATTTTATAGTGAGCATATGCCTGCTTTATTATTTTTTCCGGGTAATCTTTTTCTGCATTGGCACGCTTTAAAATGTACATGTCAAAGGCAGCAAATACTACGTATTCAAACAACATAGATTCGCATCCGTTATCATCTATAAATTGCAAATCAGTTCTTGCCCAATCCAGCACGGGCATAAAGTTGTAGCAAATGATATATATACCGCAGCTGCTTAAATTTTTAAGTGATACTTTATAATTTTCCAGGTGTTGCCTGCCTTGCGGTGTATTGAGTTTTATCTCTTCAGATACAGGCAGGCTTTCTACCACGCTCCATTCCATGCCATGCGCGTTGATCTCATTTTTTAAAGATTGTATTCTTTCTACAGGCCATATTTCCCCGGCAGGAATATCATACAATGAAGTAACAACACCTTGTACACCCATTTGCTTAAGATCACTTAACCTAACCTTATCGCCGTGGCCAAACCAACGCCAGGTTTTTAGAAGAGCCATATTCAATTGTTTTATCAATATCAAAATTACAGAATGAATTTTTCTATAACAGATACGATATTTGCAATTGCATGTATTTTCTTTGCAAATAATAAAAATAGGCTCTTAATCTTCCTTAAGTCCGGTCAAAAACTTTTATAAGAGAACCAAACAGCCATCGGGTGATCGCCGCGATTGTTCCAGGCATAGTAAGGTATTAATGTTAATGCACTGGTTTTACCTTCCACCCCGGCGGGAAGCGTGATGAATGGAATATTCTTCAATTCTCCGTCTTTAAAAAAACCTGTTTGTGCCATATCTGGAAATTGATTAATTATGAATTTTTGAGGTGACGCGGCATTGTCTATCGCTTCTGCGCAATATACCAGCGGGCCTTTCGTTACGGCTATCTTCCCAACATTCGCTTTTACACGGCTATCCGCCTGGTTAAAGCGTACCGGCATCGGCAGTTCCAACTCTATAACATCACCTTTTTTCCATACACGTGGGAGCGTAATAAATCCATTTTCTTTCTTTGTCTCCATTACTCTGCCGTTCACACGAACCGTATATTTTGCATTGGTTTTATTTACATATTGATAAAGCTCTCCCGGCACAAACTGATTTGTAGCCCAGGTTGGTATGCGCATGTTTAATGAAAATTTTTGTGTATGATTTTCCGGATAAACTTTAATAACTATTTTATTTCCGAACGGATATTTCGTTTGTTGTTCTAAAAAAACTTTTCCACTGCCAAGCTGGATAGTCGTAGTATTTCCTGCGTAAAGATTACAATAAAGCGTATTCTGTGAAAATGCATACATCATACCGGAAACCTGTGGAATTAATCTCGATAAATTTGTGGGACAACACGCAGTCTCAAACCACTCAGACCGCCCGCTTAACCCCATATTGAACTTAGTAACGCCATCAGATTCTAAAGGATTTACATAAAAGAATTTATTACCATCCAGGTTTACCCCGGCAAGTACATTGTTGTAAAGCGCCACCTCTGCAACATCTATAAATTTGGCGTTGCCGGTCATTAAAAACATCCTGTAGTTAAACAATACATTCCCAACAGCCGCACAGGTTTCATTATAAGCTTCTTTATTAGGCAATTCATATTCAGCACCAAAGCCTTCAATGCCATGTACCGCTCCCAACCCACCGGTAATGTGCATGCGTGTATCTGTAATATTTTTCCAGATATTATTTAATGCTATAAGGTAAGATCCGTTGCTGGCAGCAGCGCTTACATCTGCCATGCCTGCATACAGATAAGCAGCCCTAACAGCATGGCCTGTGGGCTTGCGCTGATCTCTAACAGGAGCATGCTGTTGCGCATACGCTGCACTCATAACACCTGTACCTTGTGGTTTATAAGTAACACCGCGTATATCCAGGAACTTTTTTGCCATTTGCAGGTAAAGAGTGTTATTAGTAGCATGATATAATTTTACAAGCGCTAATTCAATTTCTTCATGGCCCGGAGCCTGCATGACAGGTTTGCCGTTGTTGTAATTTTTATCGCCAATAAAAAAAACTTTATTGATGTGCTGTGCATTTTTCTCCGCCACGTCCAGCCATTTTCTTTTGCCTGTGGCATTGTAGTAGGCAATAGCCGCCTCGTACATGTGACCCATGTTATACAACTCGTGGCTGTGCAGCACCCAGGAATAGGGCTTATCTCCCATACCTGCACCGCCCCAATGCTCATGCTTTGACGATGAACCCGTAATGTGGGCATCGTACATATAACCATCCGGCGCCTGAGACAATGCGATAATAGTAATAAGCTCATCCATTTTTTTCTCCAGAGAGCTATCGCGCCTGTTCATCAATAGATAAGATGCGCCTTCCATTACTTTATAAAAGTCTGAAACCACGTACCTGTGTGGAAAAGGCAAATCATCTTTTATTCCTCTTAAAAAGTTCCCGGTCTTGATTAAGTTCTCAACTGCAGGCCTGGTTTTTTCAAAGGCATGTGGCAACAATACTTTTTGCTGAATATCCATTCTAGGTTTCCAGAAATTATCATGGATAATAACTTCATTAAATTCTATGGGCTTTATCTTTTGGGCGTTTGCTTCCTGCTGAGAACAAATGATAAGTAATAAAATAATTTTTTTTACTGATTTCATGGGTGGGTTTTTTATTTTTTCTTTATGATCACCATGGAATAACCAAAACCTTAATTCTTTATTATCATCCTTAGTTGGTAAAAATGCGTCATCTTTATGGCTCCTTCATGTGTATATTTTTATTTGTTTTTCAATTGCCACATGGAAAAACCATCCTTTTAGATTCAATACTCATTCCCGATTGGTAAAGATTGTTTAATCTTTCTGGCTATTTCATAGTTAATGATCATGCATAGAGTTATACATTCATTTAAATAAACTTCAAAAAAAATGCTACTTTATTGTTCATAAAAATCAAATAAATATTGATCTTTAAATTCAATTTCAAAAGCTTCTAAAAATGCCATATACTCTTCTTTGAAACTTTTCCTTTGGTGGTGCTCTTCCTGGTTTAATACATATTTTACTACAGCATCTTTTTGACTCTTGCTATATGAAAATGCGCCATAGCCCTCCTGCCAGAAAAAAGTTCCTGAAGACAATTTTTTTTCATTTATAAATTTTGTAGATTCTGTTTTGACGACCTTTACTAATTCAGGTAAAGAAATGCGCAGATTTTTATAGCTGAAAAATATATGAATATGATCAGGATTGGCGTAAATAGCCAAAACTTTTTGCTCCTTATTATTAAAAATACCGCAAATGTATTTTTCAATTTCTTCACGGTTAAAAGAGGGTATTTTTATTTGTCTCCCTTTTACTGCAAAAACCAGTTGAATATATATTTGTGTATATGTATTTGGCATTAGCGTGGTATTATTTATCGTTTATAGATGATTATACCGCTCCTGTGGAGCGGGTCTATTTTACAACATTTTTCTACGCAGATTATGCTCCTGCGGAGCAAACAACTTCTATACAATAATTCCGGAGCAATCAAACCGTGTAGCTCCTACAGAGCGGATTATTATTAATCGTTTTTCTATACAGATATGTTCCTACCGAGCAGAAATATAGTTCATAATTTCTTCAATTTTTCTATACAATAATGATTATACGGCCACATCCTTTCATTTAAGATTCCGGAGAAATCTAATCTGTGTAGAATTTCCAATCATTGTTGGCGCGCTCCGCAGGAGCGCTATCTCAATGTATTTACAAAATTCTTAAAAGCCTTACCATTAATCAATTGCATGATCTGCTTCTGCGTCTATTCCTGTCCATATTTTTTTGGCTGTCCAATCGAGGTCATTTCCTTTCCACAACGGATCATCAGGCGGAAGCCCTAAAAATAAAAAAGCCTGGGCACACAAATAAAGACTTCCGGTAGAAATATAATTTTCGCCAAGCCCGGGCTGATAGCCGTAAAACCCAGGCTGCAGCCATCCGTTCTTATCAAATGTGCCTTCGGCTTCAACTTGTTTTTTTATTACAGTGAATAATGCAGCCCGCACCTGCTGTGGCTTTAATTCTTGCGGCAACATGTGCATCAATGCCATTTTAGACAAATGCTGAAACGCGCCAAACCTGTATGCAAGGGAGCGTCCGATTGGCGGATATGTTCCTTCCGGAGAAATAAGTCTTTCCTGAATAGCAGCATATCTTTTTGCACACTTTAAAAACAGAGCATAAAGCTGGTCTGTTTTAGCGGAACCTTTTTTCTCTTTTAATGTAGCTGTAACTTCCAACAGCATGGGCTGTATAACAAAGCTGTTGTAATAATCCCAATGAAAGTTAGCTCCATCCCCATAAACACCGTCGCCTTTGTACCAAAGCTGGTGCATGTTAAGCGCATATTCTATCCGGGTCCTGTCATAATCGCCATCGAACTTCAGCAATGCTGCTTCCACCATGGCCGTGAATAGCAGCCAGTTGCTTTGGCTTGGTGTGATAACTCGTGTTGAACGCAACGCACGAATAATATTTTTTTTAGTTAGGCTGTCAAGTGGCTCCCACAACTGCGTAGGCGCTCTCAGCAATGCCTGGGCAAGAAAGGCGGCATCAACCAGCGGCTGCCCTCCCTTGTTGAAATTCATGAAATCAGGAGAGAGTGAATCGGTAGCATTTTTTAAAGCTGCTCGTGCCATTTGAATATATTTTGTACGCAATTTTCCTTCAGGCGTGTTACCAGCACCAAGCTCCATCCACGGCGCCATACCTGACAGCAACCGGCCGAATGCTTCGAGATAGGTATAATTGTGCCGGTCATTTCTTTTACCATTCACCGGTATATTCTTTTTCAACTGGTTATTTGCAAGATTTTGTAAAACGGGATCTGCAATCTTCACCAGTGTGTTTACAAGATATTCCCGCTGTAATTGTGCATTGTTAGAATAAACCGATGGTTGCTGCGCATAGCTGTAAAAGCATAGAAAAATAAGGAAGTTGCTGAAAAATAAAAACCTCTTCATATTGAAGTTATTTAAGATGATTTCGGAAATTCACAAATTTGTTATACGATTGGAATTTTTTTTAAATCCAAATATACATTGCATCATGTGCACCAGTAATATTTCAATCAAAAAACTACTGAAGAAATGTGTGCAGAAAACCAACAAAATAATATTTAAATTCAAGAGCATCTTTCTTTTGTAGGTCAATTTTTTGCTGCACCTCCTTATAACGTTGTTCATCGACCTGATCTTTTAAACTGTGCCACGTAAATTTCAACCGGTCAATACTGTTGATGCTTTGCTGAAACCCCTGGAGCAAATTTTCCAGAAGCGTTTTTCCGTTCTGCAGCCTGTAATTCCAATCCACAAAATGAAAAAATAAAAGATATTTTTCAGGACAGGTTTGTATATTATTGAACAGGCGTTCATTAACAGCATCATACTGGCTGGCGTAACCGGAGCCCGAAGCGGTTCGGTCGTAGCCAATACCCTTTGCATTGATTTTCCAGTACATATTAGTCCTTTGTTTCAATGCAGGATAATAATGCATACCCGGATCTGTGGTGACAGGCAGACCAATAGGCGTTTGAAGATCAGCAAAATGCATCCAGGAGGAATTCATTATATTCAGTAGTTTCTTATTGCCTGATGGATCCAGTGAAAAGGTCATCTTCAGCCAATCGTTGGTGATGCTGTCTATAAGTAAATCAGGATTCCACGCAATCCTGCCGTAAGCATACCAGTTGGCTTGTGCAAAGTGGTGGCCTGTCCAGTTTTCATCGTCTCCAATATTGGCGACGCCAGCAATGCCTGTAATTCTTACTGTTTTCTTTTTGCTGATGATATGGGCTATTTTTTGCTGATGATTTTCAAAGTTCAGGAAGTCTTTCCACATAGGTGCCAGATAGACAAGATAGGTAGAATGACCCAGATATTCCTGGGTGATCTGTAGCTCAGCAAAAAGATTGGTTTTTTCTAAAGCGCCGAAGAGGGGATGCGGCGGCTCGAGCGGCTGGAAATCAAGCGGGCCATTCTTTACCTGAAGGATGACATTCTGATCAAACTGACCATCCAGCGGTTGAAACTCTGCATACGATTGTTTGACACGATCGGGCTCCTTATTGTTGTGGGCATAGACAAACGCTCGCCAGATCAGGATACCGTTGTGTGGTTGCAGGATCCTTGCCAGCATGTTAGCGCCTTCCACATGGCTTCTTCCATAATCCTGCGGGCCAGGCATTCCTTCCGAATTGGCTTTTACCAGAAAACCTCCGAAATCTGGTATAAGCCGGTAGATCTCATCAACCTTTTGCTTCCACCACTGTTGCACTTGTTCATTGAGGGGATCGGCAGTAGCCAAATTACCAATACCACCTTGCTTCTTGATCACATCGGGTGTGGAAGAAGGCGGTAAAGGACTGGCATAATTGGCTGATAAAAATATCCGGATGTTGTAGGGCCGGAGAACATCAGCAACTCTGGCTATTTTCTGTAAATAATCATTCCGCAGAATGCGCGGATCTGCATTTACATTGTTCAACACCACTGCATTAATGCCAATAGATGCATTAGCGCGGGCGTAATCTTTTATCCGCTGCAGATTGTCTTTAGTTAAGTCGTTCCATGTGAAAATAGATGCCCCGCTGTAACCTCTTTCTACGCTGCCGTCCAGGTTATCCCAATGATTCAACATACGAAAAATGATCTGAGGTTTTTCAGTAATATGGATATTGTGCAGGGGTTGCTGTGTCTGTATCAGTCGCAGCAGGTGAAAAGTGCCGTAGACAAGCCCTGCGTCGCCGGCTGATTTGATAAAAATGATCTTATTGTTTTTCTGCTGTATTGTTTTTATTGTATACCCTTCCTTTCCCAGATTTTTCAGGTGTTCACTGCCCGGCTGTTTTACAATCCGTAGATAGCTTCTATCTTTTTTAGACTGATGAATGGCAGGGGTTATTCCAAGCATCCCTGAAAGACCTTTCTTAAGTTCTTCAGCTATTACTCCGGCAGTTGATACATGTGAGCTGATGAAAATGTTTGATAATGTCTCTTCGTGTTCCTGAATTTTTTTACCCGCAACAGGCGCATATCGGAGCCACAACTTGTAGCCATTTTCATTGGTTGGAGTCTTCTGTCTGGCTATTGTGCCGGCTCCCATAAACAGCATGGCTGTGAGAAACAAAATCTGCCTGAGGTTTTTTATTATCATACATTGAAACATAAAACACTTCCTGTTATAATTTTTACCTATGACTTTATCAATAAGCTCCTGAGGGCTTTGCCACAGGAACACCAACGGCTACCGGCGTACCAAATACAGGTGCCCCGGTGGAACTCCACGTGAATTTCTGCATCCTGATATTCCGGTAGTTGGTGTCGCCACCGCCGGGATCCGTACGCGCATGATAAATAATCCAGTCTTCTGTGCCATCAGGAGATTTGAAGAAGCCATTGTGGCCAGGCCCATACGCCTTACTGGCAGCGTTCATAGCAAACACAGGCGTAGGTGTTTTAGTCCAATCAGAGGCTTTCATCGGATCACCATTATCTTTCAGGGTGAGCAAGCCAAGGCAATAGTTGTCAGTCCAGAAGCCGCTGGCGGAATAAACAATAAACAGCTTTCCATATGGGTTAAATAATGGCTGGGGGCCTTCATTGATAGCTGATCCGTTTTTCTCCCAGCTTAAAGTGGGTGAAGAAATGGCTACTCTATTGCCTGAAATTGTCCACGGATTGCTCATCTTAGCAATGTAAATGTATTGGGGTGCCGCACCTGCAATGCCGCCTGACCAAACAGTGTACATTTGGTTTTTATAAGTGAATATGGAACCGTCAATCGCCCATTCATTGGTTGGATCGGTTAGTTGCCCTTTAAAAACCCAATTGTTGCTAAGCGGATCGCCGGAAGCATTTTCTATCACATACATCCGATGGTTGGCATTGTTGCCGTCATCTGCGGCGAAATAGATGTACCATTTTCCATTGATTTCATGCAATTCGGGTGCCCAGATGTTGGAAGAATACGCCGTGCCGGAAGGTGGTGTCCACACCCTTATTGGTTCGGCATTACCCAGCCCGAATACTTTTTTAGAAGCACGAATCAAAATACTGAGACCGCCAGTGTAGGTCATGTAATACATGCTGTCTTTCTGTGCAATCCACGGATCGGCGCCTCTAAAAATCGGATTGGTAAATGTGGTTGACGCCGGCGGCAAAGTGGTATAAGGAGCATACAGAGTATCAATTACATTTTTTAACCAATAGGCTGTACGGTATTTAACAGATCCTCCGGATATTTTGGATATGTTTGGTACAACAGTCAGAGAATCATTATTGTTAATCAGTAACCGCTGTTCTTTTCCTTCTGTGTCATTATAAATTACTTCTGCAAAAATGGCATCAGTGATTTTTTCCTTTGACCAGGTAAGTTCTACTGTATTTTTCTTAGAATAATACAATGTGTCGCTAAGTGGCTTATTTCGTAGTTTTGAGTAATAATCACCAAAAACATACCCGGATACTACCGTTTTGCCTGAGCTGACCTGGTTGGCATCGTAAGTAAAAATATCAAATTTATGATCTCCTTCTTCCAGGTTGTTGATGATGATCTTAACAGAATCCATTGAGGCAGTTACCGGGTAAGTCAAGGAGTCCTGATAATTGTTCCAATACACTTTAGCAGTTTTTACATTGGGATCTTTATTGGGCCAAAGAATTTGGGCACGGTAGCGGCCGGAGTAGAGATGTGCGCCGTCTGCCCGGGTTACGTATGGACCTTTTTTTGCGTCGTCAACGTTTATTACTGCATTCTTTCTACAATTCCCACTAAAGGTAATGGAGAGTATAATCAGAAAAAAATTAGTGATATTGAACCATGATTTTTTCATGTGTATATAATTTATTTTTTCTTTATGGTCACATGGAATAGCCTTTATTCATTCGCGGTTGGTATGCAACTTTGCTTATGGCTATTTCATGTGTATAATTTTTAGTGCGCCGATTTGCGGCTGTTTTTAATCGTGACATGGAATAGCCTTTATTCATCAACAGTTGGTATGCAACTTGGCTTATGGCTATTTCATGTGTGTATATTTTATTTTTCTTTATGGTCACATGGAATAGCCTTTATTCATTCGCGGTTGGTATGCAACTTTGGTTATGGCTATTTCATGTGTATATATTTATTTGTTTTTCAGTTGCCACATGGAATAACCATTTTTTTTAGATTCAATATTCATTCACGGTTGGTATAGATTCCTAATCTTTATGGTTATTTCATATGTATATTTTATTTTTCTTTATGGTCACATGGAATAGCCTTTATTCATTCGCGGTTGGTATGCAAATTTGTTTATGGCTATTTCCATGTGTATATTTTATTTGTTTTTTGGTTGTTATTTGATGTAGTAGATTTAGAAATCAAACAACTTAACTTAACGTGTAAACATTCCTATTTCAGCAAGAGCAATATTACTTCCACTAAAGGCATCTTTGCCTATCATTCTGAAGTAGCGAGCTTTCACGGGTGCGCTTAGATTGATGAATTGTTTGTCTCCTGTATTTTCAAGGACATAGGTTAAATGTTTTACCCACTCGTTTCCATCTTCGCTGGTGTAAAGTTCAATGGTTCTTGGCCTTGCAGACGCATCGCCTACCCTGGTGATTATAGCGAATCCTTCTAGTTCCTCTTTAACAACTCCCATATCTACAGTTATGGTGTGTGGATATACGTAGGCCGGATCTTTCGTCTGGTTTACCCAAATAGTAGACGGTTTGTCATCAATAGCATTGGATGGCGGCCTGTTACCTGCGATATCATAGCTGGAAGCAGTAGCCGTCCATCCCTGCTTGCTTAACTCAATTGGAGCTCCTTTAATTCTTCGGCTTTCAAATGGGGTATAAAATGTATCAATTGCCAGCCGGTCCGGAAGGTAGAGGGTTCGGTATTGTAAAGTGCCTCCGGTAAAATTCATTAAAAAAGATACTGTCTCCTGCCTTGTTATATGAATAGTATGTTCTACATTTCTTGCATCTTTGTAAATGAGTTCAGTTCTAACTATTGAAGTATCGGGTGCGCTACCCCATTTCACCTGCAGGGTATCTGTTAAAAATACGGTGCTTTCAATCGGCCGGGGGAGCAGCGATGCCTGATACTTATCTCCATATACCTTTCCCACCTTTTCTACTTTCAAAGAGCGATTTCCAACATTATCATAAGTGATAATCTCAAAAACATATTTTCCTTCTGCCATATCATTAAAGGGAACAGAAATGAATTTTTCTTCCGGATTAATCTGGATTTCTACGGAATCAGCCCTGTTATTCCAATAAATCACAGCACGGTTCACTTTTGGATCAGCTGATGCCCTCCAGGTTAGCATCATCCTGTTTCTGCCTGAAAGCACCTGTACAGAGTCGGCCTTGCCTGCGTATTTCAGCTGGCCACTTTCGATGAATTGACGGTATGTAGCGTCCATCTTTGAGCAGGCAATTGCCAGCATTGCTACCAGCGTCAGCAGACCAATTTTTTTAAATATTTTTTTCATTGTAATTTTTTTTCCTTTCTATTAAGAAAGACTGGTTACTAATTATTTTAAAGTTACATTAAGAACAAAGTCCTGGTTTTTACTACCTGCAATCAGAGCATCATCCATAGGCATCAATCTGTATTCCTTTTTCCCATTGTATTCTATTTGCACAACATAATTATACACATTGTTAGCAGGATTTCCATCAATGGCATAGGGGTTATCCGGAAATGTATATGTGCCTGTTGAACCGGTAGTGCCCCTGTACTTGATTACATCGGTTTCTCTTACCGCATTACTGTTTCCAAAAACAGGATAGAAACTGAGTTTAGCATCTTTTGCTACAGCACCGTTCTTTTGCTTGATGGTAATCTTAAATACTGCAGGAAAATAATCCCAGTATTTTTTAGCTACTTTACTTCCGGCAGATGCATTGATGATGAATCTTGAAAACTCAGACCATACGGTTTCGCCGTAGGGATAGTTCATAATGCATGTCTTTGACTCAAAAGCCTCTCCACTGATGGGGTTATTAGATGCTTTGGGCACTTCACCGAGGTAGAGGTCGTACATTCCTCTGGCGTGGCCAAACTCATGCGCCAGGGCGTCAATCGCACTGGCACCAAACAAGCCTTTATAATCGTGCCCTAGCGTCAGGTATGGCGATCTTCGCCAACCCCAGGAGTCATCGTCCGGTGCCGCATTGTCGTTCACTACCAGCATCAGGTCTAAGGTGTTATCGTTCAGCCACTGTTTGGTGGTAAACTGGCTCGATCTTCCTTCAAAGGGGTTCATTTCGATCATATAGAAATGAATTTCGTTGTTACCCGCATCATTTAACCCTTGCACCTGAAACTTCTTACTCGCTTTTACCATTGCCTCATCCATTTTTTGCGCAAACGCTACTGAGCCGCCGTAATCTGCGATTGTTTTTGCTTCTGCCATCACCCTGCATCTGAATTTCCAACCAGGCAGGCTATCAAATACAGCTTTCCGGTTGATGTAAGGTAAGCTGGTAAATTTTGTATACAGCGTATCAATCACAAATTGATTTGGAGCATACACAGTCCGGTACTTGATGAAACCCCTCTTGTCTGAAGATACTCCGTGGATAATATTGGTTGGTGCATTATCTACCAGTACGGTTCGCTCTATCCCATTTACATCTTTATAAACCACTTCAGATCCTATGATGGCCTTATCATCCAGATTATTCCAACTGAATTTCAGGGTATTATCCAGGTAGGATAAATGGTATAGCGAGCGGTTAACCAATTTAGAGGCATAACTATCGCCATAGATGAAACCTGATACCAAAGTTTTTCCTGAATTTAGGTTGTCTTTATTGTAAGTAAAGATTTCGAATAAATGATCTCCTTCCTGAAGGTTGTTGACCATTAATTTTACCGAATCCATTTCAGGGGTCAAAGCCAGCACAAGTGAATCTGCATGTTTATTCCAGAAGACCTTTGTCAATACCACTTCTTTGTTGTTGTGTGGCCAGGAGATCAGCGCCCTGTTTCTGCCTGCGTACAATTTGGCATGATCTGCTCTTGTTACATGAGGCTTGTTATTCCCTTCATCGACC
The DNA here is from genome assembly GCF_025631005.1 of Haoranjiania flava. Taxonomy (NCBI): domain Bacteria; kingdom Pseudomonadati; phylum Bacteroidota; class Chitinophagia; order Chitinophagales; family Chitinophagaceae; genus Haoranjiania; species Haoranjiania flava. The sequence goes on along the minus strand of NZ_JAOTPL010000004.1, from coordinate 11,987 downwards.
AGTTCCAGGTCCTTTTTATCACACGATCCAACAACCAGCGACAACAGCAAAAGAAAAAAAAGGAATCCGCCTGATAGATTGTTCATCATAGATAATAATTTAATTATTGCAGTTGTCCCCATAACGTTAGCTCCTGTATATAAATATAATCCAGATATCCCCAGGTTTCCACTATATTGAAGCGCAGGTATCTTACGGGTGGTATGTCATTAGGAAAAATAAAATCTTCTCCTGTTGAAGTAGCATACAAGGCATCTTCATTGGTTACGGGACCTTCGCCAGAAGGTTTATAGGAGTTGCAATCCATAAGCTTCGTCCAGCCCTCCCAGGAGCCTTGGGGATCAGGCGCTGTTGTTCTGCCCCACACTTCCCATTTTTTAGGTGCTCCCAGCTGGTATGCCCATTGTGTTCCCGGACCTCTGTGCCACAGTTTGTAGCGACTAAGCAAAGTTATCCTTCCCATGTCGAAGGTGAAAGATTGAGGTATGCCGGAGCCGGGTTTTGTATGAAAAACGCCTATACCGCCATTGGGAGCAATACGGTCATCCCATATTTGAAACATCTGACCATTGGGAATATGTGGTTCATAAGTATCATTGGCCAGACGCACTTCTACGAACTTATCTTTGGGTATTTTTTCCTCGAAGACAGGTGTAACCGTTTGGGTTATGGTATCAGAAAGGTTACCGTAACGGTCTCTGACGACGGCTGCAAAAAGCCTTGGCTGCGCAGGAAACCCCCTTACCGAAACTCTTCCTTCTGTTGACTTTGTGTAATAGGTTTCTACCTCAGACAGCCTGCCTGAAGAATCCGGTGTAAGAATCATCACTGCCAGGCTTGCCGCACCCTTATTTTCAAATGTTAGGGTAGTACCGCCAAATGTTTCAGAAAACTTCACAGTATTGTAAGCTTCTAACAAGGGAGGTGTAGAGGGCTGTACTTTTACGCTTACAGGTTCGCTGTATTGCTCACCGAAACTTACCGAATAAAGTTTCACCTCGTATTCATTGGTTGATGGAAAGCCATCCACTACAATAAAGTTATTGTATTGTGAACCGATAACCTCTCTTTCCACTCCTTTTCTTATTTCATATACCGCTTTCACATAGCGGAGACTCTCGTCCTTGGGAAGTTTATAAGATATCTTTGCCGCTCCGGGTAAGGGTTCAACGGTTACCTGAGTTACCGGTGCGGGAGCCGTGTCGCTCACCAGTGGCTCTACATACTTTTCCTTTGAACAGGAAAAGAATAACACAGAGAGCAGTAGCACGTATAATATCACTAAATTTTTCATAGATTAATTATTTTATTAATTGTTCAGAGATTACCATCCTGGATTCTGTTCGGTATTCCTGTTGGCGAAGATTTCATTTTCGCGGACCGGCCACAGGTAGTCTTTGGTTGAGAAAGTAGGTTGAAAAAGGAATCTTTCACGGTAGTAGGCTTCCGCAGTTTTCTGGTCAATATCCCATCCGGTGATCGGTCTATTCAACTCATCTACTGCCTTCTTCCACCTTCTGAGGTCCCAGTAGCGCTGTCCTTCGAACATCATTTCAATGGTGCGTTCCCTGTGAATGATTTCCCTCAAACCCTCTTTCGTAGTGGGCTTCGAAGGATTCACAGAATGATTCGCCCATGACTCAACCACTCCTTTTAATCCTGCTCTTTCCCTGATCAGATCAAGGTATTTATATACTTCCTCCGAGGGACCTTCCGCCTCATTGAGCGCTTCTGCATAGAGTAAGTACAGGTTGCCCAGGCGCATTACCGGCCATGGGTATTGCTCTACCGTATAGCTGTTTTCCTGGATTACGTTTACATAATTCACATATTTCTTGGGCCAAATTCCGGTAGAGTTAAAGGTTTGGTTGGTAATGTTAGAAGCCGGATCGCCTCTTTTAGCAGATACAAACCAGGTGTTATTGTCATCAAATTTACCCTGGCCGTACCAGATGCCTCCATCGAAGCCAAGATCTGCGTAGTAACGCAGCTCTCTGTCGAAGTTGAGTCTAACGGTGGTATAACCTTCCTTAATAAGGTATTTATTTTCGGCATCTCCTACCCTTAATGCGAAGCGCTGGCCATAATCCCAGTTTTTATCTTCTTCGATAGGTACCCCGTTTTTTGAATAGAATAATGCTGCAATTTTAAGAGGCACTGCTGCGTTGCCAGGCGTTTTATTATTAGCCCTTTTGGCGGGGTCTAAACCGCGAGGTGTAGACTGAAGCTGGAGGTTGTTGGTCATGCTGTTGGAGTTTCCCCAGATAACTTCATAATTCCATCTCGCTGCGAGTGTATTGCGCACATTCATCTTTACCCTTGTTTGGGGAGTAACATTGTATTGTGGCGAGCTTTGGCTATAATAATATAATTTATTGCCTGCTTCTTCACATGCATCAATGGCTTCTTTGCACGCGTTTTTAGCGCGCACCCATTTTTCCGGATCAACCTTTTGGCTGAATAACTGCACACCTCGGTTATCTTTAAAATTGGAATAATCAGTATTACCATTAAACAATGGACTTGCAGCGGTTACAAGCACATATGCTTTTATGGACAGCGCAATTGGTCGTGTTATTCTGCCCAATTCCGTAGCTTCTGAAACAATTACTTTTGGCAGTTCTGCAGCTGCTTCATCCAGCAGTTGTACCACATAAGCAAATCCTTCATCAACGGGGTCGCGGTAAACTTTTACCTCTTCCAGTTTGGCTGTTATGGGTAGGTTTTGTTTAATAATCGGAACCGGCCCGTACATCCTCAGAAGGTAGAAGTGATAATATGCTTTTAAGAATTTCACCTCAGCTATCCAGCGGTTTTTTTCATATTGTTCCATATCGGGTACTCTGCCGATGTTTTCCAGAAAAATATTACAGTCGCGTATGCCCTGATACAAGTCTATGCCCCCGTTGTTGCCTTGCCAGAAGTTGAGGTATGGATTAACCACGTTCTGAAAACCACGGTGTATCTGAAATCCCTGAGTGGTGTAATAATCGTGCAGCCAGATTTCATCTCCTGCTGTCAATGCCGGGTTCATGCTCATGTTGCTGTGCTGGGGCATATAGCTGTAGCACGTGAAGAGAAATTTTTCGGCGGTTGTACGCATGTTGAATGCGTAGTCAATGGTAGCGATGTTATCCGGCACAATATCCAGATACTTGTTACAGGAGGCACTGCCCGCCGCTATTAATAAAAGGATGATGTATTTTTTCATTTGTGTATATTTTATTTGTTTTTCAGTTGCCACATCGAATAGCCTTTATTCATTAACAGTTGGTATGCAACTTTGATTATGGCTATTTCATTGTAATAGATTTTATTATAAGGAAAGAGTGATGCCTAAGTTATATACCTTCTGTATTGGGTATCTCAGACCATTGCCTGCCATTTCAATATCCCACAGTTTAAATTTGCTCCAAGTAAACAGGTTGGTAGCATTGGCATAAATACGTGCAGAGGAAATGCCTGCTCTTTGGGTTAACGATTTACGGAATGTATAGCCAAGCTCCACCTGCTTTAGTCTTAAAAAGGCGCCGTTGCGCATAAACCATGTGCTGGATTGTGTATTGTTGGCGATAGGGTAAGTGCTTAATCTGGGATAAAGGGCATACAGATCACGATTATCTTCTGACCAGTAACTATCTGCATAGGCTTTTAACAACTGGTTGGTAAGAACGGTATTGCTGAGTATGCCGTTATCGATTTCCTTCTGATACCTGAATGAAATAAAGGGTGCGGTTGCTTCCGGATCAATCCAGAATGATTCTCTTGCCAAACCCTGGAAGAAGGCTGAAACATCAAAACTTTTGAAACCGTAAGAGAAGCCAAAGCCATATACAATTTCAGGTTCTGTCGGATAACCGATCGGCACCATGTCGAGTTCCGTAATCCTACCATCGCCATTAATGTCTCTGAATCTGATGTCGCCGGCCGCATATTGTCCAAAACCCTGTACCGGAGAGTTGGCTACTTCGGCATCGTCTGCAAACAAGCTCTCTGCAATATATCCCCACCGCTGACTCATCGGATAGCCTACTCTTGACCTCCAGGGAGCATTGGGAAAATCATATTCTTCAAAAACTTTGTATTTGCTGGTTGCGTAGGTAAAATTGCCTCTTGCCTGTAGCCACATGTCTTTGTTAAAGTTGTGGTTAAAATCTAAGGAAATATCCATACCGTGCCCTAAGCCTTCTCCTACGTTAGCACGTGGGGTAACCCATAAACCCATAGATGCAGGTGTGGATGCACGTGGTTGAAGGATATTGTACCGGTATTCACGAAAATACTCCGCAATGATGTTCAGCTTGCGTAAGATGCCTATTTCCACGGCGAAGTTGGATTTAACGGAAGTTTCCCAGGTAATGTCAATGTCTGAATAGCGGGCAATAGAAATGCCAGAACGGCTGTAGGCAAGGTCTCTTCCGAAAGTAGCGCCCCTCACAGGATTATTCATGTTCACCAGCGACAAGTAGAGAAAGCGTTCATTTTCACTGCCAATAGCATCATTACCAACTAAACCGTATGTAGCTCTTAACCTCAGGTTATTAACCGTCTTTTTTATAGGCTCAAAAAACTTCTCATTAGATACACTCCACGCTAAACCCGCAGACGGGAAGAAACCCCAGCGATGAGTTTTATAGAAGCGCTCGGAGCCATTATAACCGAAGTTAAATTCTACATAATAACGGTTATCGTAACCGTATGTAGCTCTTCCTGCAAGACCAAGGTTCCTGAATGGAAGAGAGTTCTGCAGGTTACCTGCATTGGCGTTTAATGACTGGCGGAGAGTATAAACAGCCAGCCCGCTAATGCTGTGTTTTTTGTCGAACAGCCTGTTATATTCCAGTGCCCCCTCCAGATAAACCGTGGAATTGATCCTTTTTTCTCCTTCCTGGTAATCAAGATATTCGGTGCCTGCATCCGGATTGATAATATTTACATGATAACTGTTATTACGCCTGTCGTAACTGCCCAATGCATAATAAAAAGGATCATATTTACGCACTACGTCAAAAAAAGATATGCGGGTGGTGTTGAAACGTGCACGTCCTCTTAATCCCTGAGTTATAGCACTAAGGTCCTGCCGGATTTCAAGCTGAGCATTCATATTCGAACGGCTGTAATCTTTATAACCACGCACCATTTCTGCATATGGATTCAGATAATTGCCGACCCCATAGTTACCGAACATGGTATGCGTAACAAACGGATGATCATCATCCAGTGGATAATATGACGGAAAAAGCACCGGATTAGAGCGCATAACACGGGTATAAAAGTCTCCACCATCATGAATGGGTCCTGTGTAATCATCGAACACACCAGACAGGCGTACGATCATTTCAGTAGATTTAAACAGGTCAATGTTGATGTTGGAGCGCAGAGAATAAGTTTTCAGGTTGATATTGTTGTTAAAATTATTTTTGTTGTCCACTTTTAATACTCCGTTGTCCTGGTTAAAATTCCCGGCGATGAAGTACCTGGCAATATTACCGCCGCCGCTAACATTCAGGTTAAACCGTTGGTTGAAAGCATAGTCCTTGAACATTTGCTGCCTCCAGTCAGTAGCAGGAAAGATATAAGAGCCGGAACCGGGAACCGTATTCGCGATTTTTTCATCAGAATATAGAACTGGAGCGAGCGGATCACGTGTAAGAATGGCTTCATTATTCAGCTTCATGTATGTAACAGGGTCTGCCAGCTCTACATTCTTAGTAGGCATGGAAAAAGACCCTTCTGAGCGGAATGATATTTTCGCTTTACCTTCCCTGCCCTCTTTGGTGGTAACCATTATAACACCGTTGGCACCGCGCGCACCGTAAAGGGCTGTTGCCGTCGCGTCTTTCATGATAGAGAAGCTGGCAATGTCGTCAGGATTGAGTCTGGCAAGATCGGTTGTGGTTAGTTCAATATTATCAATTAAAATCAACGGATCTTTTTTATATCCGAAGGTGGTAACACCTCTTATAAAGAATTCCGCATTGTCTGCACCGGGTTCGCCGGTACGCTGGTAGGCAATTACCCCCGCCAGCCTGCCGGCAAGTGCTGTTGTAAGGTTACTGGAAGGCACTTTCAATTCTTCGGGCTGAATGGTGGTAACTGAACCAACTACTTCCCGTTTGCGCTGTGTGCCGTAAGCTACTACCACTATTTCTCCATCATCAAGAACCGGGTTAAGTACTACATTCCTTATGGCGGTGTCCCTGATAAAAACATACACAGGCTGATAACCGGAATAAGAGATGTTGACAGCTGCTGTATCAGGAACAGTTATAAAAAATTCTCCCAAACTATTGGTAAACGTTCCTCTATTGGTAGCCGGGTGCAAAACAGTAGCGCCGTTTAAAGGCTCCCCTAGTTCGTTAAAGACTTTGCCGCTTACAGTTGTGTCTCTTACTATCTGTGCATTAACGAGTGTAATGCAAAAAATAAATACAAGCAACATTACAGGCCGCCGGATCACAGAAAATGTCGGATTATCTTTTGTGTTCAACGCTCTGCTATTATTCCGGTCATTGAGGGAATGAGTCTTATTTGCCATGCTTCGTTTCATATGCGGTGAATATTTGTTTGTTATATTTATTTGAAACCTTTTAATTTTTTAAATTGAAAACTGAATTATTAGCCTTTGATTTATGTTAATTTTGAGAAAGAGATTACGTTTTTAACATTTATGTAAAGTTAGTATCCAAATAAAATGCTAACAAGTATTATATTTGCAAGTATTGCTATTATCTTTGCAAAAAAACTGTTTCAGCATGAAAATAATGCACGAACAACTCGAAATGCCTACAGGTACACCCCTGAAAATAAAGTGGTGCGACTATGACCATTTCAAATATCCATGGCACTTTCATGCTGAATATGAAATCGTGTATATTTTAAAAAGTATCGGTACACGTTTCGTAGGAAACAGTATAGAATCCTTTGGTCCGCAGGATCTTACTTTACTCGGCAGCTACTTACCGCACATGTATAGAAACGATGATATTTACTACCACAAAAATCCGAAGTTGCGTGTACATGCTGTAACCGTTCAGTTCTCACGCCACATGTTTGAAGATGCAATTAACAAGTATCCGGAATTTCTTAAAATAAAAACGCTTTTAGCAGACGCTAAATATGGTATCAATTTCACTGATAATGCTGAAAATAAAGAAATCAGGAAAAGGATATTATCTCTCGTAAATATGGATGGACTCTGCAGGCTCCTGGAATGTTTGAAAATATTATCGCTCATGTCATCATCCAATACAAAACGATTGTTAAGCGAAGACTTTACAGAAAATAATGAGCAGATAGATACAGAAGGCAACAGGTTGATGAATGTGCTGGCCTATTTAAACCGGGAGTATGTAAATGAAGTAAAACTCAGCTCCGTAGCACAGGTAGCGTGTATGAATGAAACCTCCTTCTGCAGGTTCTTTAAAAATAAAACCGGCAAGTCATTGATGGAATATCTTACAGAGCTCAGAGTAGGATGCGCCTGCAAATTATTGTTGAAAGGCAACCTGGCTATCTCGCAAATATGCTATGAATCAGGATTTAACAATATAGCCAATTTCAACAGGCATTTTAAAAAAATAACCGGCCTTTCTCCTAAAGAATATATCGCGAAATTTAAAAAAGAAGAAGAAAACAGCGCCAATATACTGATAGGCCAATAAATAAATCAGAATACCTTCCGTACTAAAATAATTAGTATTTTTGTTTCTGATTCTTTAAACATGGAATATGCCATAGTAGATATTGAAACAACAGGCGGATATGCTGCAGGAAGCGGTATAACCGAGATAGCCATTCTTATACACAATGGTGAAAGTATTGTAGGCAAATACGAAACGCTGATAAACCCGCAAAGACGTATCCCCCGCTATATAGAAGCATTGACGGGCATTTCAGACGAAATGGTTGAAGATGCGCCTGCATTTGAGGATGTAGCCGCTAAAATTTTCAACCTGCTTTCAGGAAGAATTTTTGTGGCTCACAATGTGAATTTCGATTATTCCTTCATAAAACATTTCCTTGAAAAAAGTGGTTATAATTACACTGCACCCAAACTGTGCACTGTACGCATGGCAAGAAAAATATTTCCCGGTATGTTGACCTACAGTTTGGGTAAATTATGCCATGCTTTGAATATCCCGGTTATCAACCGGCACCGTGCCGGTGGAGATGCAGAAGCTACTGCCGTACTTTTTTCAAAATTGCTGGAGGGAGATAAAGATGGCCATATAAGCATGATGCTTAAGAAAGGTTCTAAGGAACAACAATTGCCCCCTTACGTGGTCAAAGAAGATTTTGATAAACTGCCCTCTTCGCCTGGTATATATTATTTTAAAGACCGCAGGGGAAAAATTATATACATTGGCAAAGCAAAAAATCTCCGCAAAAGAGTTTTATCGCATTTTACGGGTACTAATCCCCAGGCACAGCGTCAACATTTTTTAAGATATATCCATCGAATAGATTTTGAAGTTTGCAGTACAGAGCTCATGGCGCTGATCCTGGAAGCCGTGGAAATACAACGCGTCTGGCCGCAGTACAATCGTGCCATCAAGCGCTTCGAGCCTAAGTACGGATTATTTCTTTATGAAGACCTCAACGGCTTTGCAAGGCTGGCAATCGGTAAATTCAACAAGAGCCACATTCCCGTACAAATATTTTCAAACCGGGTACAGGCATATAACAGGCTTCATTACCTGGTAAAAAAGTTTGGCCTTTGTTATGAATTGTGTTTTATGGGCAGCTGTGATAATTGCCGGGATGCAAAGTGTAAAAAGCATTCACAGGAATTGTACAATAAGGTGGTGATGCAGGCGGTAGCATCACTTACACACGAAGCGCCATCTTATTGTATCATTGAAAACGGCCGCAGCAATGATGAATACAGTTGTATACTCGTTGATAAAGGAATATTTTTCGGTATGGGTTATATTTCTGCACACAATGACAACGTATCCTTTGAAGATATAAAACAACAACTTAAAAACTACCCTTCCACTGATTACATCATGTGTTTGATAGATAAACACCGGGAAGGATGTGACAAAGCCCGCATCATACACAAACACGAACAACCGCTTTCAGCAGATAATGATTAAAGACCCTCCCAAGCTTGCAGCTCAAAAACATACAGGCGTAGTATCAGCAAATAGTAATTAGGTTTAATAAAAATTGTGAGGCTGCTTTTCGTGCAGCCTCTTGTTGTTGTCTATGTCTGGTTGTTTTAATCTTCTGATGAAATGCTGCCCCGGTCATCGCCGGAGATGCCTTTGCTCCTGCGCTTAAATATGGACGTGTCCATTCTTCCGAAGCGGTAGCTGAGGTTGAGCCTCACTACCTGCGGCTGCCTGTAACGGGTACTTGTTTGTGTCATAAACGGCGTTTCTGTGTAGGATCTGAACCTGGCAGTGCCGAAAAGGTCACTCACAGACATGGACGCTGTAAGCGTGTTGTTGTTCTTAAATTTAAAATCTTTCCTGATAGCAAGATCTGTATCAAACCTTGGAAGAATATACCCCTGTGCAGTGCCTGCATTGCCACCGCCCATAAAGCCTCTGCCACCGCCGCCTGAAACCGGTATCACACTTTTTGCCTGGTAATCGGCAGAAAGCTGAACGGTAAAGTTTTTAGGCAGTTTGAAATTGTTATTGATCTTGCCAAACCAGCTGAACCTCTCACTGGAAATAGAACTGCTGTTAAGCTTACTGTTGATCCGGGCATTGTAGAAATTCAGGTTCACAGTAAGCTCCCAAAACCTGGCGGGATTAAATTTATTGGTGAGCTCCAGGCCGTAAGTAAGGCTGCTAGAGGCATTCAGGTACGAAGTCACCGGGCTTGTGCTGATTGTAGTGTCCATGTACTGGTAATTGATGATCAGGTCATTGCCTTTCCTGAGGTATGCAGTTGCCAGGAAATTTCCCCTGTTTTTGTATGTTTTGTTATAAGACAATTCATAAGAGTCAGTAAACTCCGGTTTTAGCCCGGGATTACCCACCTGCACATTGTACGGGTCTGAAAGATCAGGAGTCGGCAACAACTGGAAGAAGTTTGGCCTCCTGATACGGCGGGAATAATTTAACTGCAGGTCCTGCGAGGAGGTGATAGTGTAAGTAAGATAGGCGCTTGGAAACAGGCTGATGGGATAATCAATCTGAAAAGTAGTGAGCGTATCTTTAGCGTTTCTTGTGTATGCATTGTTCTCTGCATTATATTTTGAACTTTCTGCACGCAGCCCGAGCTGGTATTTAAATTTATCGCCAATCTTTGAAGAAAAAGTAGCATAAGCAGCATACACCTGATCATTGAATTTATATCTGCTCGAGATAAGCGGCTGGAAAATATAGCTGTTGCCGCCGGTACCTGTAGAATCTACATATTGCAGGTTATCGTTTCCGAAACTTGAGAAATTAGCGCGAACGCCGCCTTCAATTTTAGCATTGGCGCTGAATGGGTTTTCATAATCAACCTGGAAGGTAGAAAATTTGTTGTAGCCCTTGCCATTGTTGTATTGCAGTACCTGGGGCCGGCGCAGGATCTTTCTGTCAGCATCGGAATACATGCCTGTATTGATATCCGATGAATTTGTAGAAGTAGCTTCGTTGTAGTTAGCATCGAAAGATATAAAATGGCTGGCGCTGTCAAAGTTATGACGGAAGCTGAATTGCCCGCCTACATTTGTAAACTCATGATTTGAGTTTGATTCAACCAAATTATAAGCATATGGGTTTTTACGGTACAATGAATCAATAAAGCGGCTGTTGCTGTTGTTGAACACACCGTTTACATAATTCCCTGAAAGCGTGATTGTATTCCTGTTGTCTATAAAATAATCTGTACCCAGGTTAAAGAACTTAAACTCACCTCCATTGACAGATTCACCTTTTTGAACCAGGCTGGTATCGTTGAGGTTGTTCCTTTCCAGTTCGTTCCTGCTGAGGCCGCTTCTTTTCCTGTACATGCCTCTGGCAAATACGTTGAATTTGCCCTGGCGCAGGTTGATGTCGCCACCCAAATTATAACTACCGCGTGTGTCTGCGCCAACCATTAAGCCACCGTTGTAGCCAATGCGTTTGTTCTTCTTAAGCACAATATTCAGTATGCCTGCCCCGCCGCCGGATGCATCAAACTTGGCACCGGGATTGGTTATCAGCTCTACTTTATCAATGATGTCTGCCGGTATCTGCTCCAGCGTAAGCGTCGTAGGCCTGCCGTCTACAAACACCTGCGGCGCCGCATTTCTTACGGTTACATTGCCATCAATATCCACATTTAAGGATGGTATTTGTTTCATTACCTCCTGTGCTGTCTGCCCGGCGGTAATTACATTGTCCTGCACATTGAATATTTTCCTGTCCACGCCCATTTCCATAAACTGCCTTGCATTGGAAGTAACCACCACATCCTGCAGGTTGGCTACATTCCTTGTCATGCGTATAGTCGCAAGATTTACATCAGCGTTCATAGGTAAAATCATTATTTCCTGAGAGTCGTAGGTATCGTAACCCACAGCGCTTATCTGTACCATCAGCCTTTGACCGGTAGGTAAATTTTCAAAAAAGAAATCTCCGTTGGCTTTGGTGATGGCTGAAGTGTGTAGCATTTGACGTTTAGCTCTGGTAGCAGAATCCGTCACGATCCTGAACACATGCACCGTTGCTGCATCAATACCTTTGTTAGTACTGTCTACGGCTCGTCCGAACACTTTACCAATGTTTTGAGACGGCCCAGCCATAGCGCCCGGCGGCCGGCCGGCGCCATGTGGCATCTGTGCATATGTATATAGACAAGAAAAAATAAATAATACGTTTAGAAATAGATATTTGCGCATAAAAATCAGTTGCCTTTTTTAGTTTGGTGCGGTGCCAAAGATAAAAGTTAGCACGGCTTTATGGCAATCGGCGCTTGGCAAATCGGTTAAACACCCGAAATATTAGGTAAACGACAATTAATTGACAACGGAGAATTGGCAATGGACAATGTAGTGC